>JADGNU010000026.1 GCA_017883305.1 Candidatus Aminicenantota bacterium
GCCGGGGGAGCGGGGGAGGCCGCCTCCCAGGTGGTCAAGAAGACGCACCAGACCATCCGCAAGGTGACCGAGGACATCGGCGTCCGCTTCCATCTCAATACGGCCATCAGCTCGATCATGGAGCTTTGCAACCTGACCCGCAAGGACCGGGACGTCTTGAGAGAGACCCCCGCCGGACGGGACGCCCTGCGCCTGGCCCTCGCGTCCATCGTCCGTCTTCTCTCGCCCTTCGCTCCGCACGTGGCCGAAGAGCTTTGGGAGAGGACCGGCCACAAGGGTCTGCTCATGCTCTCGTCCTGGCCCGCCTATGACCCGGCCCTGGCCCGCGAAGAGATGGCCACCGTCGTCGTCCAGGTCAACGGCAAGGTCCGGGACAGGTTCGAGGCCGTGCCCGACCTCCCCGAGGCCGAGCTCGAGGCCGCGGCCCTGGCCCTGCCCAAGATCCAGGCGGCCCTCGGCGGCAAGCCGCCGCGCAAGGTCATCTCGGTCCGGAACAAGCTTGTCAATATCGTCAGCTGACGCCGCGGCTTCTGAGGCGTCAATCATGATGAGACAGAACGATCGCTCGAGACCGAAGGCCGCCGCGATGTGCGTGATCATCGCCGCCGTCCTGGCCGCCGCCGCGTGCGGCTACCGGCTTCGCGGCACCGGGTCGTCGCTGCCGCCCGGGATCAAGACGATCAGCGTGCCCATGTTCAAGAACCAGACGACGCGATTTGAGCTCGACGTCAAGCTCACCCGGGCCGTCATCAACGAGTTCGTCGCCCGCGGCAAAGTTGCCCTCAGCACCGACCCGTCCGCCGCGGACGCCGTGCTCGAAGGCGAGATCACCGGCTTCATCGCGAGCCCCATCGGCTTCAGCGGCGGAAACCAGGCCGACTCCTACAACGTCACGGTGACGGCCAAGGTCACGCTGAAAGCCAGAGCTTCGGCCGAGCCCCTGTTCGCGAACCCGTCTTTCGTCTACCAGCAGGAGTACGAAGTCCCGCCCGGATCGAGCTTCGAGGACGTCCAGACCGAGGCCATCGGCAAGATCGCGGAGAAATTCGCCCGCAGCCTCGTCGTCAGCATCCTGGAGGGATTTTAGGATGGCCGGGCCTTCGGGGGACCGGCTCCGCGAAGAGACTCTCCTTCCCGGCTACTTCTTCTTCGGGGAAGAGGATTTTCTGGCCGAGGAGTTCATCGAAGAGCTCGAGGCGCTCCTCGCATCCTCGATAGGCGGCGAGTTCCATCTGACCCGCATGGACCTTGACGAGGCGAAGTGGCGCGATATCGTCGACACGGCCCGGACCGCGCCCTTCCTGTTCGAGCCCTGGCGGGCGATCGTCGTCCGCATCCCCGAGCGCAAGGCCGGTCCCGACAGGGGAGCGGACAAGAAAGCCGGCGCGGACGGGGAAGACGGCAAGGGGACCAAGTACTTGTCCGGCCTCGATCAGAAGATCTTGAAGGAGTATTTCGCCGACCCGCCCTCCCGCACGGTCATCGCCGTCATCCGGGCCGGGCACGTCCGCCGGGACGACGCCGCCGTCCGCTTTTTCCAGTCCCTGCCGAAGACGGCGATGTCGGTCCTGGAGATGAAGCGTCTTTCCCCTCTCGCCCTGATGCGCCGGGCCGACGAGAAAGCCCGGTCCCTGGGCAAGACCCTGACCGAAGGAGCCAGGAAGAGGCTCTTCGATCTCCTCGGCCAGGACCTTCGCTTGATGATGAACGAGGTCGCGAAGCTGGCCGTCTTCGTCGGAGACAAGAAGGGGATCGAAGAGGGCGACGTCGACCAGGCCACGGCCGGACAGCGCAGCTTTCAGCCCTACGATCTCGACGACGCCCTGGCCGCCGCCGACTTCGCCAAGGGCGCGGCCATCCTCAACGAACTTTTCGCCGAGGGGGAACGGTCCGAGGTGATCGTCGGCCGCCTGGCCGGCTTCTTCCGCAGCGTGCTGGCCGCGCAGACCTGGCTGAGGGAGAAGAGCCGGACCAAGGACGAGATCTTCCAGACGTTCTTCCCCTACATTTCCAAAGGCTGGGGCGACCTCTATCGGGGGAAATACGAGAACTTCTTCGGCGTCGTCGAAGGACTCTCGCCGGCCGAGCTCAACGCCCTCCTGACGAAGCTCCGTCAGCTCGACCGGACGATCAAGACCACGAGCTCCAAGGACGTGGGCGAGAAGATACTGTTCGAAGCGTTCTTGAGGGAATTCTGCCTGGCCAGAAAGAAGAGGACGATTATTTCGCCGTTGGGGGATTGAGGAGCGCGACCTGCCGGCTCAGCCGGGATTTGTAGCGGCTGCCGGTGTTCTTCTTGATGGCCCCCTTCTTGACCGACGTGTCGATGGCCTTGAAGAGCCCCGGGAGCATCTTGACCGATCCTTCGCGGTCCTTGGCCTCGATGGCCTCGCGGATCTTGCGCATATGGGTCCTGAGGGTGGACTTCGACTGGGTGTTGACGGCCTTGTTGCGGAGGCTGCGGCGGTGCTGCCTTATCGCTGATTTGTGACGGGCCATTTTTTTCTCCTCTTTAAAGGGGCCTATGATAGAATATCGTGACTCCAAAGTCAAACGGCCGACAGGCCCCGGATTTGCCGATGGATCTGTTTTTTTTCATGGCGATCATCAAGATTCCCGGGACGCGATCTTGAAAATTCCGGGACACAATCCCTTTTCCAGAGAAAAGGGTTATGTCCCGAATTTTCGGTCCTGTTCTGGAATCCCTGCCTGCTCCACCGGCAAATCCGACTCAGCCCGGGAGGGCGTCTTTCCCCATGGGACCTGACGACCGGAAAACCCGATTGATCCGCTCCACGGCCGCCGTCGCGGCCCCGACGCTGGTCAGCCGCGTTCTCGGCTACGTCCGCGACCTCCTCCAGGCGTATTATCTCGGCACGGGCAACAGCGCCGACGCCTTCACCATCGCCTTCACCATCCCCAACCTCTTCCGGCGCCTGACCGGCGAGGGGGCGATGACCCCGGCCTTCGTCCCGGCCTTCACCGAGCTCAAGCGCGACCCGGGCCCGGGCAGGCTCTGGCGCTTCGGCAACGTCTTCTTCTGGGACCTGGCCCTGGTCATGGCACTCACGACCGCCCTGGGCGTCCTCTGCGCGCCCGGCCTGGTCAAGGTCATCGCCTACGGGTTCGGTGACGTCGCCGGGAAGTGGGGCCTGACGATCTTCATGACCCGGGTCATGTTCCCGTACCTGTTCTTCATCACCCTCGCCGCCCTGGCGACCGGCATCCTGAACTCCTTCGGCCGCTTCTTCATCCCGGCCTCGACGCCGATCCTGTTCAACCTCGCCGTCATCATTGCCGTTACCGGCTTCGCCCGGGACGCCCGGGAGCCGGCGCTCGTCTTCGCCGCCGGGGTCGTCATCGGCGGCGTCCTTCAGCTCGCCCTCCAGATCCCGTTCCTGTGGAAGCAAGGCATGCGCTTCACCTTCGGCCTGTCCTTCCGCGACCCGGTCGTCCGTCGGGTCGGGCGGCTCATGATCCCCGGGGTTTTCGGGGCCAGCGTCTATCAGGTCAACTTCGCGCTGAGCCGGATGATCGCCTCCGGCCTCGAAAAGGGGAGCACATCGGCGCTCTACTACGCCTCGCGCATCGAGGAGCTGACCCTAGGGCTGTTCTCGATCGCCCTGGCCGCGGCCCTCCTTCCGGCCTTCTCCGAACACGTCGCCGCGCGGGACATCGGCGAGCTCAAGAGGACACTCGGCTTCTCGCTCAAGCTCACGGCCGTCGTCAGCTTCCCGGCGGCGGCCGGCCTTATGGCCCTCAACACCCCGATCATGCGCACGCTCTTCGAGCGGGGACAGTTCGACAGCGGGTCGACGGCCATCTCGTCATCCTGCCTTCTCTTTTTCGCCTTCGGCCTGCCCTTCGTCTCGGGGGTCAAGGTCGTCGCGCCGGCGTTCTTCTCGCTCAAGGACACCCGGACGCCCGTGGCCATCGGGATCGTCGTCATGGTCGTGAACACGGCCGTCTCGCTCCTCCTCATGGGCCGCCTCAGGGTCGGCGGCCTGGCCCTGTCCCTGTCGCTGTCGCAGATGCTCAATTTCGTCCTGCTCCTTGTCTGGCTCGATCGCAAGATCGGGCCGACCGGAGCGGCCGGGTTGGCCGCCCCGGTTGCAAAGTCCGCGGCCGCGGCAGCGCTCATGGGGACGGTCCTGCGCCTGGCCTGGCCCCTGCTCCGCGTCGAAGGGGCGGCTTTCGTCGTCCGCGCCGCCGCCCTGGCGGGGGCCATCATCGCGGGCATCCTCATCTATGTCGGGATCATCCGGATCATCAGCCCGGGCGACCTCCGCAGCGTCATCGGGCTCCTGAGGAAGGCGGCGGTCAAGGAGAACCCATGAAGATCGTGCTGCAGCGGGTGAAAGAGGCCCGGGTCGACGTCGAGGGCCAGACCGCCGGCCGCATCGGCCGTGGCCTCTGCCTCCTCGTCGGCATCGAGAAGGGGGACGGCGAAGCCGAGGCCGAGTATCTCGCCAAAAAATGCGTGGAGTTGCGCATCTTCCCCGACGCCCAAGACAAGATGAACCTCTCGCTCGTCGAGGCCGGGGGAGAGGTCCTGGCCGTCTCCCAGTTCACGCTGGCCGCATCGGTGCGCAAGGGCCGGCGTCCGAGCTTCGACGGCGCCGAGGAGCCTGGTCGGGCCGCCGAACTCTTCGATTATTTCGTCGGCGCCGTCGAGGCGCTCGATGTGACCGTCGAAACCGGGGTCTTTCAGGCCATGATGGAAGTCCACATCGTCAACGACGGCCCGGTGACCTTTATCCTCGAATCGAGATCCGCCGCCGGCGTCCCGGACGAGGGGTGAGACGGCGGACCTTTTCTCACCCCTGGGGGGGAGGGGAAGGGCCCAAAAATCACCCCCCCATTCCTCGGCCCGGGTCATTCCGAAAGCGCCTCCCGGAGCCTAATATCCATTTTGTGACCTGAGTCGAAATCTGCCGGGCGCAGACGGAGCTTTCTGCCGTCGCCCCGAGGGAGAACGCATGAGCCGTTTCGTCAGCCGGCGCCAGGTCGGGGCCTACCCGCGGCTTCCGCTCAAAGGGACCCTCGACCTGACCTATCGCTGCGGCAACAATTGCCGCCATTGCTGGCTGCGCCTCGCGCCCGACGCACCCGTAAGGGCCGCCGAGCTTTCCCTCGACGAGATCCGCCGCGTCGTCGGCGAAGCCCGGGCCATGGGCTGCCGGGAGTGGGCCATCTCCGGGGGAGAACCGATGCTCCGGCCCGACTTCGGCGAGATATTTGCGGCCATTGTCGACCTCTCGTCGGGGTATACGCTGAACACGAACGGGACGCTGATCACGCCCGGCATCGCGCGCCTCCTGCGACGGAAAGGGACGACACTCGTCGCCCTTTACGGCGCGACCGCGGCCGTCCACGATGCCGTCACCCGCAATCCCGGCTCGTTCGCGGCCCTGGAGAGAGGCATCGCTTATCTTCAGGAAGCCGGCGCGGCCTTCACGGTCCAGATCGTTCCGATGAAGACCAACTTCGCCGATTACGACGCCATGGTCCGCCTGGCCGAATCGTGGAGTCCCAGCTGGAGAGTGGGCGCGACCTGGCTCTACCTCTCGGCCTCCGGCGACGCGCGCAGGAACCGGGACATCCTGGCCGAGCGGTTGGACCCGGTTCAAGTCGTCGGGCTCGACCAGGCCTTTGCCGGAAGCCCCGGCCATTCGGAGCTGGAGGCCGTGTCGGGGTGCGCCGCCCCTTCCGCCGCGAAAGACGGGCTTTATGCCTCCTGCCTCGCCGGCCGCCGCGATTTTCACGTCGATCCTTACGGCGGCATGAGCTTCTGCTCGTTCGTCAAGGATCCCGCGCTGCGGTTCGATCTGAGAGCCATGAGCTTCGCCGAGGCGTGGAACGAGCGCCTGCCGCGGCTGGCCGAAGCCGTCCCGCCGTCGAAGGCCTACACCGACGGCTGCGGGGCCTGCGATCTTCGCGCCGACTGCAAGTGGTGCCCCGTCTTCGCCTACCTCGAGAGCCGGGACCATTCGGCCCGGATCGACGCGCTCTGCGCGACCGCCCGGGAAACTCGCCGCGTCCGGGCGGAGTGGCTCGGCACGCACCGCCGGCGCTTCCGGATCGCCGGCCTCTCCGTCGACGTCGAGGCCGACCTGCCGATCACGGACGACACCTTCGAACCCAAGTTCGACCTCTTCCGTTCGGCCGTGAACGGCCCGGCCGACATCGTTCTCCGCCACCATTTCTTCCTGCCCGACTTCGAGTCCTTCGACCTCGGCCAGGAGGTCTTCCGGAAGGCCCCTTGGGCGGTCTTCCGCAAGGGCACGTCGTGGATCTATATCATGATCTCGCCGGACGCCTCCGACAGGACGGTCCATCGGGTCATGGTCTTCGACGACGGCCACACCCGGGGCCACATCTACAGCCCGTCGGACGCGCCGTTCCGCGCGGGGGGGCTCGATTCCCTGGCCCTGCTGCCCTCGGACCAGCTCGTTCTGGCCCGGGCCCTGCCGGCCTTTGGCGGCGCCTACATCCACGCCGCGGGCGTGGAGATGGACGGGCAGGGCCTCGTCTTCGCCGGACCGTCCGAAGCCGGCAAATCGACCATCGTCAAGCTCATCGGCGGTCGCGGCCGGGTCCTTTGCGACGATCGCGTCATCGCCCGCAAGGGCCCCGACGGCTTCCGCGTCCATGGCACCTGGAACCACGGCGAGATCCGGAGCGTCTCTCCGGACTCCGCCCCGCTCCGGGGCGTCTTTTTCCTGCGCCAGGCGGCGGCGAACAGGATCGATCGGATCGTCGATCCCAAGGCCGTTCTGGCCGATCTCCTGCCGCGGCTCGTCCGGCCTCTCGTCTCGGCCGATTGGTGGGAACAGGCCTTGTCCTTGGCCGGCGATATCGTCCGTGACGTCCCCTTCTACGATCTCTCCTTCGACAAGAGCGGGGCGATCGTCGAAGTCCTCGAAGGATTCCTGGCGGGGGCGGAGTGACCATGTCCGCTCAAGCCTATGTCAGAAAAGTCCGGTCGGGCGAGTCCGGCCTGTGGAAGTCGGCCAAACCGGCCCTGACGCGCCTCGACATCGAGCTGACCGAGCGGTGCAACAACGACTGCCTCCACTGCGCGGTCAATCTCCCGGCCGGCGACATCGAAGCCCGCGGGTCCGAATGGACCGCGGAGCGCTGGAAGACCCTGCTGACGGAAGCGGCCGGCCTGGGCTGTCTGGTCGTGCGGCTGACCGGCGGCGAGCCGCTTCTCCGGGCCGACTTCGAGGAGATCTACCTTCACGCCCGGAGGCTCGGCCTGCGGGTGATGCTCTTCACCAACGCCACGCTCATCACGCCGCGCCTGGCCCGACTCCTCAAAGACGTGCCTCCGCTCGAGGCGGTCGAGGTTTCCGTCTATGGGTTGACGAAGGAAACCTGCGAAGCCGTGACGCGCGTCTCCGGATCTTTCGCGGCCTGCCGCCGCGGCCTCGGTCTTCTCGGCGAAAACGGAGTGGCCTTTACCGTCAAGGGCGCCGTTCTGCCGCCGACGAGCCGTGAAGCGGACGCGCTCGAAGCCTGGGCGGCCGGCCTTCCGGGACATGCCGGCCGGCCTGCCTTCGCCATGCTCTTCGACCTGCGCTCGCGCCGGGACGAGGCCGCGAAGAAGAACAAGGCGATCGCCGGCTTGAGACAAGGCGGCGACGAGTTCGTGAGTTTTGCCCGGCGCCATGGCGACGGGGCCGTCGACGAGTGGCGCGATTTTTGCGCCCGCTCCGCCGGGGGCCGCGGCGACCGGCTGTTCAACTGCCTGCCGATGGGGAGCTCGGCCGCGGTCGATCCTTACGGCCGCCTTCAGTACTGCCTGGGACTGCGCCATCCCGGCACGGTTTACGACCTCGCCGCAGGCTCGATGCGCGAAGCGGTGACGAAGTTCCTGCCCCGGCTCCGGGAGACGAGGGCGGCCGATCCGGCCTACCTCGAGCGCTGCGGCCGGTGTTTTCTCAAAGGTCTTTGCGAACAATGCCCGGCGAAGTCCTGGGCCGAACACGGCACCCTCGACACGCCGGTCGAATATTTCTGCGGCATCGCCCACGCCCAGGCGGTCGCCGCCGGCCTTCTCGATTGGGGGGAGAAAGCCTGGACCGTCCGGGACGGATCCGAGAGGGCGAAGAGGAGGAAATGATCATGACGGAAAAGATCGATCTGAGCCGGACCTATGCCCCTTCCGACGATGTCGTCGTCCGGGAGATCGAGGGGGAGATCGTTATCGTCCCCCTGACGTCCGGCATCGGCGATGTCGAGGACGAGTGCTTCACCTTCGATGAATGGGGGCGGGCCGTCTGGTCGAAGATCGACGGCTCGCGGCCGTTGGAAACGGTCGTCCAGGAGCTCCTGGACGAATACGACGCCCCGGCCGGACTGCTCAAGGGTGAAGTCGTCGGACTCCTTCAGGAGCTCTACGAGCGGCGGATGATCGTCGACAAAGGCTGAGCGCTGTGGACGAACCGACCCGCCCGCTTCCGTCCCTGGGTGACAACTACCCGGTGGCCGGATTGATGCGGGCCGTCCTGGAGAAGGGGAAGCCCTTCCGGTACGAAGCCCGGGGGACGAGCATGCATCCCTTCATCCAAGACGGGGACGTGGTCACCGTCGGGCCTCTCACCGGCGGCGGGCCGAGGACGGGCGACGTGGTCGCCTTCGTCCATCCCGCGACGGGCGGCGTCCGGGTCCACCGGGTCGTCCGGACCGACCACGGAAGATATCTCTTGAAAGGCGACAACGCGCTCGGTGACGACGGCGTCCTTGGCCGGGACGCCATCTTGGGACTCGTCGTGCGGATCGAGCGCGGCGGACGAAGCCGCCGCCTCGGATCGACGCTCCGCTCCGCCGCACTGGCCCGGCTATCGAGGTCCTTCTGGTTCACCCGTCTCTTCCGCCGGGCCCGCCGGACGCTCGCCCGGCGGGAAGGGAGGGCCTGAGATGGCGGAGGGATTCGTCATCCGCCGGCCGCTCCCCGAGTTCGGCTTGTGGGAGAAGATGGCGGACGGACGGGCCGTCTTCAGCTTCGACTTCGAAGCGACGGCGCGCTGCAATCTCGACTGCCGGCATTGCTACATCAATAGGCCGGCGGGGGACAAGGCGGCGAAGACGCGCGAGCTCGGGGTCGACGAGGTCGGCCGCATCGGCGCCGAGGCCGCGGCGCGGGGCGCCGTCTGGTGCCTTATCACCGGAGGGGAGCCCCTCCTCCGGAACGACTTCTTCGATCTCTATCAGGCCCTCCTGAGCAAGGGGCTGCTCCTCTCGCTCTTCACCAACGCGACGCTCGTCACCGATGAGCACGTCCGCTTCTTCAAGAAATTCCCGCCCCGGGACATCGAAGTGACGGTCTACGGCGTGACCCGGGAGACCTACGAGCGGGTCACCCGGACACCGGGGTCGTTCGAAGCGTTCATGAGGGGCCTCGACCGGCTGCTCGGGAGCGGGGTCACCATCCGTCTCAAGGCCATGGCCCTGCGCTCGAACAAGCACGAGATCGCGGCCATCGGGGATTTCTGCCGGGCCCGGACCAAGGACTACTACCGCTTCGACCCCCATCTCCATTTCCGGTTCGATCGGGACGAAGCCCGGAACACGGCCATTCGGGCGGAAAGGCTCAGCCCCCGGGAAGTCGCCCGGCTCGAGCGGCTCGACCCCGAGCGCTTCGGCGCCCTGAAGGCGGCCTGCGGCGACCTCCTTCCGGCCGATCCCCCGCCCGGATCCCACGTCCCGGAATGTCGCCACATCTTCCGTTGCGGCGTCGGCCAGAGGAGCTTTGTTATCGGGCCCGAAGGGTATCTACGGCCATGCCTGTCCCTCCACCATCCGGATTTCCTTTATGACCTCAGAAAGGGCAGCCTAACTGACGCCTGGCAACGGTTCCTGCCCAAAGTCCTGGCCCGGGAGTCGGACAGGGCCGAATACCTCGAAAGATGCGGGAAATGCCCCCTCGTCAACCTCTGTCTCTGGTGCCCGGCTCACGCCTACCTCGAGACAGGCGCCCTCGATCGGCCCGTCGACGACTTCTGCCGGATCGCGGAGGCCCGGGCGGAGGCCCTAAAATCAGGTTGACATTGCCTAAAATTCGGCCTAATATACTGAGCAGGAAGCATTTATGGAGGATCCAAGGCCATGAAGAAACAATGGCGGACGCCGCACCTCATCGTCCTTTTCAAGGGGCGTCCGGAAGAGACCCTCTTGTGCCACTGTAAACACAAGACCGCTCCGCCCGTGGCGCCCTACAACCATAAGGACAACTGCACGTCCAATCCGCTCTGTTGCCAGGCTTGCGCCGACATCCGCTACGCCTCTTAGCACGGCTTTCCCAAAGACGGCCGAGCTTCAGCTGAACCTGACCCCGCTTGTCTTCCCGATAGCTTCCTCGGCCGCCGCTCTGACGTAAGGGCTGGGGTCCTTCTTCAGCACGACGAGGAGGCGGACCGCTTCTTCGCCGCCGATCTCTCCAAGGGCTCCGGCGGCCGCCCTCCGAACCTCGACGTTGGAGTCGCAGACCGCCTCCCCGATCCCGGGCAGGGCCTCCCGGAGGCGCCGCCGGCCGATGACCGCCAGGACCGAGCACCGCGCATACCAGGGCGGCAGCCGGAGCCGCCGGATGAGCCATTCCAGATTGACGGCCGGCCGCGCGCACAGCTCCCGCACGACGACGTCCCGGATGCCTTCGCTGGGATCGGCCAGGACCTCCCAGAGGAGCTCCTCTGTCCAGGGCCGGGGGACCTTGATGCACGCGGCGACGATCCGCTGCCTTCGCGTCTTGTCCGGGGTCCGGCCGAGCTTCTGCAGGAAGGCCCGGCAGACGTCGGACGGTGCGGTCTCGCCGGGCGCGCGGTGTTCGTCCATCCTCAGACCAGGTCCAGGATGTGTCCCATCTTCTCTTTCTTGGTCTGGAGATAGCGCAGGTTGCAGGCGTTCGGCGGCACCTCAAGCGGCACGCGCTCGACGATCTCCAGCCCGTAGCCGGCCAGGCCGATGAATTTTCGCGGGTTGTTGGTGATGAGACGGAGCCGGCGGATGCCGAGCGCGACCAGGATCTGGGCGCCGATGCCGTAATCGCGCTGGTCGGGCTTGAAACCGAGCTTGCGGTTGGCCTCGACCGTATCGGCGCCCTTGTCCTGCATGGCGTAAGCCCGGATCTTGTTGGCCAGGCCGATGCCGCGGCCCTCGTGGTTCATGATGTAGAGGACGACGCCCCGGCCCTCTTTCTCGATCATCTCCATGGACAGCCGCAGCTGCTCGCCGCAGTCGCACCGGGCCGATCCGAACGTATCGCCGGTCAGGCATTGCGAGTGGGCCCGGACGAGCACCGGTTCGCCGCCGGCGACATCGCCCTTGACGAGGGCGACGTGGTGTTCGCCGCGGATCACGTCCTCGTAGACGTGGAGGCGGAAGTGGCCGTGCGACGTGGGCAGGTCGGTCTCCTCGAGCTTGCGGACCAGCGTCTCGTGGTTCATGCGGTAGCGGATGAGGTCGGCGATGGTCAGGATGGGGATGCCGAAGCGCCGGCTGACCTCTTCGAGCTCCGGCCGGCGGGCCATCGAGCCGTCCTCGTTCATGACCTCGCAGATGACCCCGGCCGGGGTGAGCCCGGCCATGCGGGCCAGGTCCACGGAGGCCTCGGTCTGGCCGGCCCGGGCGAGGACTCCACCCTCGACCGCCTGAAGGGGAAAGATGTGCCCTGGGCGGGCCAGGTCGCCGGGCTTCGTGGCCGGATCGATGGCGACGAGGACGGTCCGGGCCCGGTCTCGGGCCGAAATGCCGGTCGTGACACATTCCTTGGCGTCGATGGACACGGTGAAGGCCGTCTGGAAACGGGCCGTGTTCTCGTTGACCATAAGGGGAAGCTGGAGCTCCTCGAGACGCTCGCGGGTGAGCGGCAGGCAGATGAGTCCGCGGCCGTGGCGGGCCATGAAATTGACGATCTCGGGGGTGACCTTTTCGGCCGCGACCATGAGATCGCCTTCGTTCTCGCGGTCCTCGTCGTCGATGATGATGATCATCCGTCCGGCCCTGACCGCCTCGAGGGCCGTTTCGACGGACGCCGTCTTTTTTTCTTCGGTCATGGGGTTGAAGGGGCCTCTCTCAGCCCTTTTTGTGTCCTTGGGATATCCAATTATACACGTATTTTCCGACCAAGTCACACTCGAGGTTGACCCGGGCGCCGGCGCGCAGGGCGCCCAGATTCGTCGCTGTGAGGGTCGTCGGGATGAGCTCGACCTCGAAGGACGAGGGGCCGAGCGAGGCGACGGTCAGGCTGACCCCTTCCACCGCGACGGACCCCTTGGGAACGAAGAACGGGCGGAGGGACGCCGGGAAAGAAACGGTCAGCCTGCGGCCGGGAGGGCGGGAAGAGATCCGCACGACCGTCCCGACGCCGTCGACGTGACCGCTGACCAGGTGTCCGCTGAGCGGCGTGGCCAGGGTCAGGGGGAGCTCGAGGTTGAGGAGATCGCCCGGCTTGAGCGAGCCGAGGGTGGACTTCGCCAGGGTCTCCCGGGAGAGATCGAAGCGCAGGACGCTCCCGTCCCTGCCGGCGAGAGTTAGACAAACCCCGTTGACCGCGATGCTGTCACCTGTCGCGAGCTTGTCCTCGAACCCGGGGGCCTCGACGGCCGCCTCCGAGCGGCCCTGGCGATAGCCGCGGAAGCGGCCTTGGCGGGCGATGATGCCGGTGAACATCAGAAGTATCCTTCCACGATGATGTCGTCTTCGATCGTGAACGACCACGTTCGCTTGAGGGCGACGGCCCCGGCGACGTGGCCCACGCCATCGCCGCCGAAGAGACCCGGCGCGGCGGCTCCGCCGAAGAGGCGGGGCGCCAGGGTCAGGATGGCCTTGTCGGCGAGACCTTCCTCGATGAACGAG
Source organism: Candidatus Aminicenantota bacterium (assembly GCA_017883305.1). GTDB lineage: Bacteria > Acidobacteriota > Aminicenantia > Aminicenantales > Saccharicenantaceae > RBG-16-66-30. The sequence continues at coordinate 12,862 of JADGNU010000026.1, forward strand.
GTGAACACGCGGCTGCCGCCTTCGACGAGCAGGGCCGCGATCTCGAGCCGGCCGAGCTCCGCCAGCACTTGCGCGAGACTCCAGATCCTGGCGCCGTCCCGGGGGAAGAGGACTTCGACCCCGAGCGCTTCGAGCGCCCCGGCCTTTTCGCGCGGCGCCCCGGCCCCGGCGAAGACGACGATCCGGCCCTGGTCGAAGGTCGCCAGGATGCGCGACGTCAGGGGAAAGCGCAGGCCGGAATCCAAGACCGCCCGGAGAACCTTCTTCGAGGGCCAGGTCTCGTGACGCACGGTCAGGAGCGGATCGTCGGCGACAAGCGTGTTGATGCCGATGAGGAGCGCGTCCTGTTCGCCGCGGACGAGATGGACGTATTCGCGCGTCGCCGCCGAGGAGATCCATTTCGCCTCGCCCGAGGCGCAAGCGATCTTCCCGTCCAAGGTCAGGGCCGCTTTGAGGGTGACGAACGGCACCTTGCGGACGATATATTTAGCGTGGGCCTCGTTGAGCGCGGCGTTCCTCTCCGCGAGAAGGCCCACGGAGACGTCGATCCCGGCCTCCTCGAGCCGGCGGATGCCTTTGCCGTTGACGAGCGGATTCGGATCGACGGCCGAGACGACGACGCGCCGAAGCCCGGCGGCGACGACGGTGTCGACACAGGGCGCAGTCCGGCCCCAATGGACGCACGGCTCGAGGGTCAGGTAGAGCGTCGCTCCCTTAGCCCGGCGGCCGGCCATGCCGAGAGCGAGGATCTCGGCGTGGGGTTTGCCCGGTTCCTCGTGGTAGCCGTGGCCGACGACTTCCCCGTCGCGGACGACGACGGCCCCGACGAGGGGGTTCGGGCTCGTCCGGCCGCGGGCCTTCTCGGCCAGGCCGTAGGCCATTTCCATCCAGGCGACGTCCCGCGGCGCGCTCATGAGAGCAGGGCCTCCACGAATTCCCGGGGCGAGAACTCGGCCATGTCCTCTTCTCCTTCGCCGACCCCGAGGTACCGGATCGGCAGTCCAAGCTCGGAGGCGACCGCAATAGCCGCGCCGCCCTTGGCCGTGCCGTCGACCTTGGTCAGAAAGATCCCGGTCAGCCCGGAGAATTTCAGGAACTCCCGGGCCTGGAGAACGGCGTTCTGGCCCACGGTCGCGTCGAGGACGAGCAGGGATTCGATCCGGGCGTCGGGAAGCTCCCGGACGACGACCCGGCGGACCTTCTCGAGCTCGGCCATGAGGTTCGTGTTGGTGTGGATGCGGCCGGCGGTGTCGACCAGGAGGATGTCCCCCTGCTGGGCCTTGAACGATTGCGCGGCGTCGAAGACGACGGCTGCGGGATCCGCTCCGTACGAGCCCTTGACGACCGGGACGCCGAGTCTTTTGCCCCAGATCGCAAGCTGTTCTTGGGCCGCGGCCCGGAAGGTATCGGCGGCCGCGAGCATGACCCGGCGCCCGTCCTGCTTGTACCGGGCGGCGAGCTTCGCCGCCGACGTCGTCTTGCCGCCGCCGTTGACGCCGACCATCAGGATGACGGCCGGACCGCCGCCTGTCGGAGGATTTCCGTCGCGGGGGGAAAGAAGCGCGACGAGCTCGTCCTTGAGGGCGCGCTCGAGGCCGGCCTCGCTCTCGACCTTGCTCGTCTTGGCCTTGAGCGCGGCGACGATCGTCTCCGTGGCCGGGACGCCGACGTCGGCCTGGATGAGCGCCTCCTCGAGTCCGTCCAGGATCTCGTCCCGGCGCTTGCCGCTGCGGAAGAGGTCCTCGACCTTGCGGAAGGCGTTCCGGGTCCGGGCCAGCTTTTCCCTGAGGCTTCCGAGCATGGTCTTAACATTTTATTTTTCAAGCGTTTAATTGTCAATGGCGGGGTTGAGGGCTGGGGGTGAATATGTTAGAGTGAGGGCGCCATGAACCCCGCCGTTTGGGTCGTCCACCCGCCGCGCGCCGAAACCGACGCGCTGGCCCAAGCCCTGGATATCCCGCCGGCCATCGCCCGCGTCCTCGTCAACCGCAAGATCGTGACCGAGGAGGCCGCCCGCGATTTCCTCTTCGGCGATGTCAACAAGCTCCACGATCCCTACCTGATGAAGGGCATGGACAAGGCCGTCGCGCGGATCGGCCAGGCGATCGACCGGGGCGAAAAGATCCTCATCTTCGGCGATTACGACGTCGACGGGGTGCTTTCGACCGTCATGCTGAAGAAGGCCCTGACGACGCTGGGCGCCAAGGCCGACTATTTCATCCCGGAGCGCCTGACCGACGGCTACGGCATCAAGGACGAGCATGTCCGCATCCCGATCGAGCGCGGCGCGAGCCTCGTCATCAGCGTCGACTGCGGCATCAAGTCCGTCGAATTCACCGCCCGGGCCAAGGAGCAGGGCGTCGACGTCATCATCACCGACCATCACCGCCCCGGCGATTCACTGCCCGACGCCGTGGCCGTGCTTGATCCGGTCCTCGCGGACTCCGGCTACCCGGATCCCGGCTTGGCCGGGGTCGGCGTCGCGTTCAAGCTCATCCAGGCCCTGCTCGCCAAAGCCGGCCGAAGCGCCGGCCTGGCCCACTACCTGAAGCTCGTCGCGATCGGCACCGTGGCCGACGTGGCCGAGCTCAAGGGCGAGAACCGGCTGTTCGTCAAGAACGGTCTCAAGGGCCTGCGCAACGTCTCCAATCCGGGGCTGCGCAGCCTGATCGAGGCCTGCGGGCTCGGCCGCCGCAAGATCTCCGAAGGCGACCTCGGCTTCCGCATCGGCCCGCGGATCAACGCGGCCGGCCGCATGGGCATGACCGACCTCGCCGTGCGGCTGTTCTTCGCGGACGACCCGGCGGAGACACTGGCCCTGGTCCAGAAGCTCGACGACCTCAACGCCCTGCGCCAGAAGACCGAAGAGAAGATCTTCAATGAGGCCCGCGAACGGGTCGAGGACCGGGGACTCGACAAGAAGTACAAGTGTCTCGTCCTCGGCAGCCCCGACTGGCATCGCGGCGTCATCGGCATCGTCGCCTCCAAGCTCAAGGACCGCTTCAACCGGCCGGTGCTGTTGTTCCATTACGAGAACGGCAAGGCCCACGGCTCGGGCCGGAGCATCTCCGAGGTCCCCCTGATCGATCTCCTCGAGGACTGCAAAAGCCACTTCCTGAGCTACGGCGGGCACCGCCTGGCCGTGGGCTGCACGCTGCCCACCGACGGCATGGCGGCCTTCAAAGCCGCGCTGAACCCGCTGGCCGAGGCCCGCATCGACGAGGACAGCTTGAAGAAGAAGATCAAGATCGACGGGCCGCTCGAGCTCTCCGCCGTCGACGAACGCTTCATGTCGACGTTCGCCCTGCTCGTTCCTTTCGGCGTCGGGAACCCCAAGCCCCTGTTCATGGCCGACAACGTCGAGATCATCAGCGAGCCCCAGGTCCTGCAAGGCAAGCACCTGAAGTTCCTGGCTCGCCAGGACGGCCGGGTTCTCGAGGCGCTCGGCTGGGACAAGGCCGATTGGCGTCACATCGTGCGCCGCGGCAGCCGGGTCAGCCTGGCGTTCTCGATCATGACCTCCGAATACCTCGGCGAGCAGCGGACGAATCTGTCCATCGAAGACCTGAGGGTCTGAAGCCATGAGCGCGCAAAAAGCGTCGGCGCCGGTGAGGCTCGTCCGGCTGGCTGCGGCCGTCCTGCTCGTCGCCCTGGCCGTCCTGATCATCATCCGATTGGCCGGGCGGCGCGACCAGCCTGCGCCGGCTCCTGTCCAACCTCCGCCCGAGGGGCGGATCGTCGACCTCAAGGAAAAGGTCCGGCAGCAGGAATACAAAGAGGGACGGCCGGTCGTCGACGTCCGCGGAGCGAGCTTTTTCCGCGGCCCCGACGGGCGGAACCATCTTAAGGGCTCCGTCGAGATCGTGAACCTCGGTCCGGACGGCGAGACTGTTTCGCGGCTGTCGGCCGACGAGGTCGTCTACGACCCTGGGTCGCTCCGCTTCACCGTCACCGGGCACGTTCGCGTCGAGGCGGCCGGCGTCCTGCTCGAAGGGGACTCTTTCGAGTTCGATAAGGCGGCGGGCCTGTTCAGCACGACCGGCGGGGGCCGCTTCTCGTCGAAAACGATCAGCGGACACGCGCCGGAGATCGCCTACCGCGAAAGCCGCGACGAAGTCCGGCTGAACGGGGGATTCCTCTTCGAGATGTCCGCGGGCGGCCGGGGCGATGGGACCCTGGGTGTGTCCGGCGCGTCCTTTATCTACGCCCGGCGCGAGCG
>JADGNU010000187.1 GCA_017883305.1 Candidatus Aminicenantota bacterium
TGGGCGCCTAAGCCCCCCTACTTCCCTTTCTTCAGCCGTTCCGCCAGGAAATTCGGTAGGGCGAAAGACGCCCGATAGACGTCGGGATTGAAATAGCGCAGGCCGTCCGGCACGTAGAGCGTCCGGACCTTCCCCGGGTCGATCTTGTCCGAGAGGAAATTGTAGCACCACGTCCCGACGGGATAGGTGGGCACGGGCCCGAGATAAAGCGGCGAGTGGCGGAAGATTTTCTTTAGGAAGACGCTCTTCCGGGCGTGCGAATCCAGGTGGAGCATGAGCGAGCCGGCCTGGGCGGCGATGATGCCGCCGGGATTGAGCTTGGATTTGAGCTTCCTATAGAACGATTCCTGGTGGAGGACGGTCGACGGCCCGACCGGGTCCGAGGAATCGACGAGGATGACGTCGAACGTCTCCCGGACCTTGTCGATGAAAACGTTGCCGTCGGCGACCACGAGCTCGGCCCGCGGGTCCCTGAAGGTCGTCTTCAGCCCGGGGAAGTGTGCGCGGCAGGCCTCGATGACCTTGCCGTCGATCTCGACGAGCCAGACCTTCTTGACCGGGTGCTTGAGGACCTCGCGGAGCGCCCCGCCGTCCCCGCCGCCGATGATGAGGACCTTGGCCGGCCGCGCGTGCGAGGCCATGGCCGGGTGGACGAGCATCTCATGGTAATAGAACTCGTCCCGCTCGGTCGTCTGAACGAGGCCGTCAATGAGGAGAACACGGCCGTAGTCTTTGTTGCGGATGATCTCGATCCGCTGGAACTTCGACCGCCCCTCGTAGAGGACGTCCTTCACGGTGAAGAAGATGCCGGAGGCCGGGGTCTGGTATTCGCGGGCCTCGGTTTTCTTGGCATTGAGGGCTCTATTCGTTTTCATGATGTTCATTCCTCCAAGGCACTTATCATAGCATAGGTCGAAAAGCCGTCATGTGCGTTTTAAGGGCCAAAAATGCCGGAGTTAAGCCCAGAAACGGGCTCTTTTCGGGGTTAACTTGTTGAAAAAAATCGAGAAGCTGTGGTCCGACCCTAATAGATCTTATCGATCTTGACGCCGCTGTAATACTTCTTGAGGATGTCCTGGTACTTGGCGCCGGCCACGGCCATGCCATAGGCGCCGACCTGGCACAGGCCGACGCCGTGTCCCCAGCCCCGGCCCGAAAACGTGAACTGGTCGACGCGGCCTTCTTCGTCGTAGGACCGGTCGATGACGAACAACGTATCACGCAGGCCCAGCGCCGCCCGGATCTGGAAGCCGTGGACGGTGGCGCTCGCATCGGCCCCGGTCAGCATGAGGTCGGTCGCCCGGCCCGATACGCCGCGCGCCTTGATCTCGACGTCGACGAGGGGTCCGATCGCATAGGACTGGCTGACGAGTCGCTCGAGCTCCTGCCTCGTCTTCCGGACCTGCCAGCGGTTGAACCGCGACGACCGGTCGAGGACGTTGGAGTTCGGCGGGTAGAACACCTCGAGATAGGCGACCTGGCCCTCCCGTTCGAGCCAGCGCACGTTCTCCCCGCCGAGGAGCGTCAGCTTTGTGGCGAAGGTCGTCTCGCTTTCGATCGTGCGCAGGAGCCGGAGGTGGTTGGACAACGCGAGCGTTCTCCGGTCGAAGTCCTGGCCGACTTCGATCGTGCCTTTGCCCGCGGCGCGGAACATCCCCGCCTTGAAAAAGTCCTTGTGGTCCTTGACGATCCGGGCCAAGGCCACGGCCAGCTCGGCGCGTCCGACGGGGCGCAGCGGGTCGCCGGTCCTGATCGAAGCCGGGAAGAGCCCCGATTGAAAACAATAGGCCATGGGCCCGCGGTCCTTGCCCTGGACTTGGGGCAGGTCCTTAAGGAGGAAATCCACTTCGCCGGGTAGGAGCAGCTCTGCGATCCTATCTTGCCAGCCGAAGGCCTCGACGAGCAGCCGCGCCAGGCTGACGAAGTCGAGGTCCGAAGAATCGGGCACGAACCCCTTGTCCTTGACCCCGACGAGCCGCCGCGCATCCCGGATCCATTCGAGGGCCTCGTCGAAGGACGCGTCCTTGCGGAAATCGATCGGTTCGGCGCCTATGGGGATGATCCCCAGGCCGACGAGAAGGGCGACATCGAGGCTGGCGTTCCGGCCGTCGACCGTGATCGGGGCCACGGGGGTCTTGGCCTCGATCTGCCATTCCTGCTGCTTCTCGGAGACGCATTCGACGCTCTTGAGATAGGGAACGGGCCGGCCGCTGAAGACCTTTTCCGCGTCCTCGGTCCGGCCGCCGCAGGTGCTCGTGTAGAGGGCGTTGATCAGCTCGCCGCGGTAGCGCACGACCTCGCCCTTGGTCTCCTCGACGGCCCGCGTGCTCAGCGGGTCCTCCGAGGACATGCCCACGTAGAGCTGGGAGCGGGGCGTGTTGACCAGGTCGTAGCCGAACTTGTCGAACTGCTTCATGTTCCTGAGGGCGTAGGTCCGGGCGGCGACGGCCTGGGCCTTGAGGGCCTCGATGGCGTTGAACTGTCCGGGCGACAGCTCGCCGGGGACGACGCTCTTCAGGTAATCCTCGAGGTTGACGTAATTGACGAGGACGATGCCGCGCGGACTGCCCGACATGACCAGGAATCCCCGATAGCTCTTGCCGTTGAGGGTCAGGAAGCTTTGGGGGTTGGCCGGGATGAAGTAGAGCTCGGAGTCGCGGTCGAGCGACTTGAGCTCGTCCGCGACGAGCATCCAGATCGGCCTGGACGGCTCCTCGACGATCTCTTCGCGGTCGATCCAGACGTCCTTGAAGCCGGCGGCGTTCAGTTCGGCGATTTTGTCCAGCGCATCGCCGCGGGTCAGGAAGTCCCCAAGCTTGATCTCGAAGACGCCCGCCGCGTCCGTGTCGCGGTCATCCGCCACATAGACATTGCCGCCGATCTGGGCTTTGACGGTCGCGGCCAGCTGGTCGGCCTCATCGTGTTCTTTGGAGTGGGCAATGAGGATGACGTACTTCTCGGTCAGCTTTTCGCCGGCGCCCTTGATCTCGGCCTCGTCGGCGTCGTCGTTGATGATCTTGTAGCCGGTGTTGACCTCGTAGATCTTCATGCCCGACGAGGAGCGGATGCGGATGTCCTGGAGATTGGTGCCCAGGCCGACGCGGATGACGGGCTTGGGGATCATGTAACCGTGGAAGAAGGCGCCCTCGGTCCCAAACTCGGCAGGGATCCCCCCGAAGAAAAAGAACCCGATGAACAGAATAAAGAGGTACTTAAATCTATTAGACATCATAAGGAACCCCGAGTTGGATGATCATATGGTAACGAACGAAGAACGCTTTGTCAAGCGGGCCAGTCAAGCGGTGCTACAGGTTCGGGCTAAACTATACTAGATGTAGTACTTGAGAGGCTAAATTTTTTCAAACTCGGCTAGCCACCCGGCCGTCCCGGTCGCTGCGGGAAGCCAGCGGACCTTGACCAAGGCCCCTTCCCGCTCGACGGTCACGGCGGCCCCGGCCGGGCCTTCGAAACGCCTCAAACGGGTGCCCTCGGGCTCGGTCAAATAGACCTCATAGGCATCCCCGGCGACGACGCGGCTGGTCCCCGTGAGCGTCCGGCCGGACCAGCGGACATCGGCCAGGTCGACGCCGCCGCAGGTCACGTGACGGCTCGTGGCCAGCACCTGCGGATGCGACGTCCGTTCCCGGATGGCCAGGGCCTGGGAGCGGAAGAGCGGGTCGAGCGGCCCGGGGGCGAACGATCCTGAAAAGCTGCCGAGAAGGCGCTTGGTCCAGAACTCGAAGACGTAGTATTCCTTCGAGGGGTCCAGGCCGAGGTCGCCGAACTTGATCTCGCGCACGGACTCGCCGGTCCGGCCGAGGACGGCCCACGACTCGAACGGCCGGTCGATCTCGAGGAGAAAGAGGTCGCAGGTCGGCAGGAGCGAGGCGTCGAAGACGCGCGACCCGGAGCCGCTGACCTCGGCGGCGACGCGGCCGAGCTCGTCCGAGCGAGACGGGTCGACGTCGAAGATCTGTCCTGGGACGGTCCAGAGCACCGGCGCCGCGCGGCGGGCCGGCTCGATGACGTCGGTCCGATAGACCTCCGGCTTGTCCGTGAGCAGGAGCACCGAGCCGGTGAGGGAGGTCACGAGGGTCGACTTGTAGCGGTCCTCGTTGAGCTCGATGTGGTCGGGGTCGTTGCGCCAAACGACATTGTTCCAGGAATTGAACTGGGCCATGCCGGCATAGGAAAATCCGTCGGTGCCGATGCGGCAGCCGTCGATGAGGCCGGCGAGCTCGGGCCGGATGCCCCAGCACCCGAGGATGAAACGGTCCCGGCCGATCTCTTCCCGAACGGCCTCGACATAGGCGCGGAAAGCCTTGACCGGGTCCTTCTTCCTTTTCTGGAAATAGCCGGCATGGGCGTTGTAGCCCTCGTAGCGAAGGTGGCGGAGAGCGTCGACCTTGAAATATTCCCAACCCATGTCTTTCAGTCCCCGATAGACCGGCCTCACGACCGCGTCGAGGGCCGCAGGATTCGAGCCGTCAAGGCTGAACTCGACCCAATTGCCGCGCGCGGGCTCCCCTTTCTCGTCGGTTACGAACCAGTCCTTGTGTGTGGCCGCGTAATCGGCTTGCTTGAAGGCCACGTTGGTCCAGATGCCGGGCTTGAGGCCCTTGCTCTTGATGTAGACCGGCAGGAACGCCAGGCCCCGAGGGAATTTGTCGTTGGCCGTGAGCCAGAGGTCCGGGCGCCCCTCGCCGCTCTGATAGCCGTCGTCGATCTGCAGGTGGTCGTAGCCGAACGGCAGGAGGGTCTCGGAAAGGGTGTCGGCCGTGTCGACAATGTCCTTTTCGGTGACTTTATCGAAGAAGGCGAACCAGGAGATCCAACCGGCCACGGGATCGGGCCAGATCTTGTAGGTCCAGGGCTCGAAGAACTTGAGGCCGCGGTGGAGCTGATAAAAACGCGGCCGGAAGCGCAGGACGATCTCCGATCCCTCCGCGCTGAAGGCATAGGCTTTATCGCCCTTCGTCGCCGACGACGGCAGGACGACCGCCCGAGGCCCGGCGTCGACCGAGAAGACCCAGTCGCGGCCGCGGTCGTAGACGGCCCGGTTGAGGGAGCTGCGGCTCGTTCCCGAGACGTGGCGGACCATGATCAACCCCCGGTCCCGCCGGTCGGCTTCGCAGGGGAATGACTCGAGCCCTCCGGTGAGCGTGCCATCGACCCTGATCTTGCCGCCCTTGCCGCGGGGGGTCAGGAGGATCGTCTGGCTCAGGGCGTCCCCCGTCCTGAAGACGTTGACGGCGGCCTCGAACCCCGGCTCGCCCGCCTGGATCTTGCCTTCGAAGATGTTCCCGCCGTCGTATCGGACGCCGATCGCCGCCTTCCCGATCTTGACCTTGGCCGCCTCGTTCTTCGGCGCCCCAGCCGGCGCGGCCCGCCGGCACGCTGGCAGGAGCATCGCGGCAATCACGAAGGCTGCCATGGCGAGCTCTTTCGTTCTTGTCACCTTAATAGGGAACCGCATGATCGTCTCCTCTTTGCGCCGGGCTAATTCTCCCTATTCTATTCACGGCACCCGGCAATCGCAATTGCCCGTCAATAGCGTAATCTAGCAGGGCGCAGATCGAGCGATAAGGACGATGGCGCAGGGGCGATGCCCGGAGGAGCGGCAGGGAGCGGAGCTTGCGGAGCGACCATCAGAAGCGCGACGGAGCGGCTCGGAGGAGCGCTTCTGGGAAATATC
>JADGNU010000188.1 GCA_017883305.1 Candidatus Aminicenantota bacterium
CTCCTCGGGGGAGCCGTGGGCAAGTCCGCGCAGCTCCCGCTCCAGACTTGGCTCCCGGACGCGATGGCCGGCCCGACGCCGGTGAGCGCCCTCATCCACGCCGCGACCATGGTCACGGCCGGGGTCTATCTCATCGCCCGGATGCACGTCCTGTTCGAGCTCGCGCCACCCGTCCGGCTGGCCGTGGGCGTCATCGGGGCCGCGACCCTGCTCATGGCCGGAGCGAGCGCCCTGGTTCAGATCGACATCAAGAGGATCCTGGCCTATTCCACGATGAGCCAGGTCGGCTACATGTTCCTGGCCCTGGGGGCCGGGGCGTGGCCGGCCGCGGTCTTCCATTTCGTGACCCACGCGTTCTTCAAGGCCCTGCTCTTCCTCGGCGCGGGCGTCATCATCCTCGGGCTCAAAGAGGAGCACGATATCTTCAAGATGGGAGGAATGCGGAAGCAGCTGCCGCTCGTCTTCTGGACCTTTCTGGCCGGGGCCGCTTCGCTCGCAGCCCTGCCGCTCGTCACGGCGGGATTCTACAGCAAGGAATGGATCCTATCGTCGGTCTGGTCGAGCGGCGGCGGGGGCGCCTGGCTTTGGGTGGCCGGGCTCACGGGCGCGTTCCTCACAGTCGTCTACACCTTCCGCGTCGTCTTTATCGTCTTCTTCGGCCCGGAGCGAGCCCGCATCAGCCGCGGGCCGGGCCTTGAGATGAAGCTCCCTCTCGTCGTTTTGGCGGTCTTCTCCCTGGCTCTGGGTTTCCTCGAGACGCCGCGCGCTCTGGGGAACCTGCCGTTCTTCTCGAATTTCCTCCGGCCGGTCCTGACGGGTCGGGGGCCGATGCCAAAAAGCGCGGGCGAGGATGTCCTTTTGGTCCTCGTGTCCTCGGCCGTCGTGCTGGCGGGCCTCGTCCTGGCATACATGCTCTACGGGAAGAGGGCCGCCGGGGACGGGCGCGCGGCGGGCGCTGTGCCGGTCCGGAGGATCGGCCGCTTCCTTTTTGCGGGCTGGGGCTTTGATCAGCTCTATGACCGGGTCTTCGTCCGGCCGCTGGCCTGGCTGGCCCGGGTCAACAAGAACGACGCCATTGATCTTCCCTTCCGGGGCCTGGCCGGAGCGGTCGGTGGCGCCAACGCCGTCCTGGTCAGGACCCAGACCGGACGTCTCCGATGGTACGCAGCGGCCGTGGCCCTGGGCGCTGTCATCGTTCTCGCGGTGGCGGTGTTCCTATGATGCTCTTCTGGATGCTGGCGATTCTGGTCGTGGGCGGGATTCTGGCCTGGGCCGCGGGCAGGCTCAATGACCGCCTGCCCCGCTGGATCGCCGTCTGCGCCCTCGGCGCGGACCTGGTTCTCGTCGCCGCCGTTTGGATCCACAATTATCGAGCCGTCTCCCTCCTCGAATCCCGGTCGTGGCTGATCGAGCTTCGTTGGGATTGGATCCCCAGCTTCGGGGCGAGCTTCCACCTGGCCATGGACGGGTTGAGCCTCATCCTCCTGGCCTTGACGATCTTCCTCGGCCTCGTCGCCGTCGTCGCCTCCTGGACGGAGGTCCGGACACGGGTCGGGTTCTTCCATTTCAATCTTCTTTGGGTCCTGGCGGGCATTGTCGGCGTCTTCCTGGCCGCCGACCTTTTTCTGTTCTACTTCTTCTGGGAGCTGATGCTCGTGCCGATGTATTTCCTGATCGGCATCTGGGGACACGAGAGGCGGGTTCCCGCGTCCGTCAAGTTCTTCCTTTTCACCCAGGCCGGCGGGCTGGCGATGCTCCTGTCGATCCTGGCCCTCTATTTCATCCACGGCCGGGCCACGGGTGTCTACACGTTCGAATATGCCGCGCTGGCGGGCACGCCTCTGGGGGCGGCGGCTCCCTGGGTTATGCTCGGCTTCCTGCTGGCGTTCCTGGTCAAAGCGCCGGGAGTCCCGCTTCACACCTGGCTTCCGGACGCCCACGCCCAGGCGCCCACGGCGGGCAGCGTCATCCTGGCCGGGCTCCTCCTCAAGACGGGGGCCTATGGGCTGATCAGGTTCGTCCTGCCTCTCTCGCCCTCGGCCTTGCGCGCGTTCGCTCCCTTCGGCATGGCCATCGGCGTGGCCGGCATTCTCTACGGGGCCAAGCTGGCCTTCGCCCAATCCGATCTCAAGAGAATGGTCGCCTACACGAGCGTCAGCCATATGGGCTTCGTCCTTCTCGGGATCTTCTCCCTCGACGGAACGGCCCTCCAGGGGGTCGTGCTCCAGATCGTCTGCCACGGCGTTAGCACGGGGGCGTTGTTCATCCTGGCCGGCGCGATCCAGGAGCGCCTGCGGACGCGCGAGTTGAGCGCCATGGGAGGACTTTGGGGCCACGCCCCGCGCATGGGAGGGGCGGCGCTGCTGTTCGCCCTGGCCTCGTTGGGGCTGCCGGGCCTGGGCAACTTCGCGGCCGAATTCCTCATCCTCTTCGGGACCTTCCGCGCGGCGCCGGTCTTCGCCGTCGTGGCTTCGCTCGGACTGATCGCTTCGACCATCTATGCCCTAAGTCTTTTCCAGAGGATCTTCCAGGGACCGAAGTCCGCCGAAGCGCCTTTTCGGGACCTCGGCCCGCGGGAGATCGGCGTCCTCGCCGCGCTGGCCTTGGTCATCATCTGGCTCGGTCTCTATCCTCAGCCCGTGCTCGACACGTCGCGGGCGGCGGTCGCGGCCATCCAAAGCGCGGCCGCGCCGGGCCGGACTATGGGGATCGTCTCCGCGCACCCGGCTTGCCCCGCGGCCGCAGGCCCGAACGTGTCGCCGCATGTCGCCGGTGAACCGGCGGGCCAGGCAGGTAGGGGGAAAGGAGGTCAACGGTGAGCTCCGCCGATCTCCTGGCCCTGTCCCCGCTCTGGATCGCCGCCGCCGCCGCTCTCGTCCTCCTTCTTTTGATCGCCGTCAAAAGACAGTTCGGTCTGGCCGCCGGATTCTCCCTGGCGGCCGCGGCCTCGGGACTTGTCGCCGTCTTCCTCTGCGCCCGCCTGGCCCCCCGGACCGTGACGTCGCTCGTTGTCGTCGACGGCTACGCCCTCTTTTTCACCGGTCTCTTCTTCGCCGCCGGATTCATCATTTTTCTCCTGGCATCGAGCTACTTCCGTCCTTCGGCGGAGCGCCGGGAGGAATTCTTCCTGGCGGGGTTCGTCGCCCTGCTCGGCGCGTCGGTACTCGCCGGGAGCGTCCATTTCGTGTCTTTCTTCCTCGGGCTCGAGATCCTGAGCGTCTCCTTGTACGTCCTCATCTCCTTCCCGCTCGGGCGAAGGGAATCGATCGAAGCGGGCATCAAATACCTCGTCCTGGCCTCGGCATCGGCGGCGTTCCTGCTCTTCGGCGCGGCCCTCGTCTACGGGGAGACGGGCGGGCTGGATTTCGCGTCGTGGGCGGCCCGGGCGGCCGCGGGCGCCGTCGACAGGCCTCTCTTCGTCCTCGGCGTCTCGCTCATGATCGTGGGCATCGGCTTCAAGCTGGCCGTCGTCCCCTTCCATATGTGGACCCCCGATGTCTACCAGGGCGCGCCGGCTCCGGCCTCGGCCCTGGTCGCCACGATCTCCAAAGGCGGCATGCTCGCCTTCCTCTTCCGTTTCTTTTGGATCATCGACATTCGGCGTTTCCCCTCGCTCGTTCTCGTCTTTGCGCTCATCGCCGGGGCCTCCATGATCGTGGGAAACCTCCTGGCTCTGCGCCAGAACCGGGTCAAGCGGATCCTGGCCTATTCGTCGATCTCGCATCTCGGCTATCTGCTGGTCGCGTTCCTGGCCAATAGCACGATCGGGCTCGAAGCGGCGGCCTTTTACCTCGTTGCCTACGTCATCACCATGACCGCGGCCTTCGGCACCGTGGCCCTGCTCAGCCCCGAGGGTGCCGACGCCGACGCCTTGGACGACTATCGGGGCATATTCTGGCGACGGCCCGGGGCGGCGGCCGTCCTGACCCTGGCCCTGCTCTCGCTCGCCGGGATCCCGCTGACCGCCGGCTTCCTGGGGAAATTCTATGTGGCCGCGGCGGGAGTCGGCTCTTCCCTTTGGGCGCTGGTGATCATTCTTGTCGCGGCCAGCGTCGTCGGACTCTATTATTACTTGAGGGTGCTCGTCGTCATGTACGCCCGGCCCCGGGAGCCGGGCCCGGAGGCCGCCCGGTCGCCGGGTCCCCGAAGATCCTATCTTGCCGGAGGGATCGGCCTGGCCATTCTGGTTCTCCTCCTGCTCGGACTCGGCATTTTCCCCTCGGGGCTGATCGAGATGATCAAAAGGACTGTCGCAACGCTCGCCGGTGTGGTCCATCCGCCGGGAGCCTGAGGAGGCCGGCCATGAGAAAGCAGAAAGTCACGACGCTTTTCCTGGATATCGGCGGGGTGCTGCTAACGAACGGCTGGGATCACGGCTCCCGGGTCGCCGCCGCGGAGAAGTTCGGCCTTCCCGTCGAGGAGATGAACCGGCGCCACGGCCAGACGTTCGGGACTTACGAAGAGGGCAAGATCACCCTCGAGGAGTATCTCGACCGGGCCGTCTTCTTCAAGGAACGGCCGTTCACCCGCGACGAGTTCAAGGCCTTCATGTTCGCCCGGTCACAGCCCTATCCCGAGATGCTGGAATTCTTCCGCGGGCTCAAGAAGCGTTACAGGCTGAGAACCGTGGCCGTCAGCAACGAGGGCCGCGAGCTCACGGTCTATCGCAACGAAAAGTTCGGCCTGCCCGGCCTGCTCAATTTCTTTGTCTCCTCCTGCTTCGTCCGCATGAGGAAGCCGGATCCGGACATCTATCGGCTGGCCCTCGACCTGGCCCAAGTCCGAACGTCCGAGGTGATCTATGTCGAGAACACCGAGATGTTCGTCGACGTGGCCAGGGGCCTCGGCATCCCGACGATCTTCCACGCGGGATTCGAAGCCACGGTCGAGGCCTTCCGCGAGCTCGGGCTCACCCTGGACTGACGTCCGGGGCCCAATCGCCTGTTCTCAGCTCGATCTCCAAGTCGCCGCCTTATCCTCGCTCGCCTGGGATCGGAACGCAACGCGTTTCGCCGCCCGCGTGTATGATAGAGGGGTGGCAGCGCCCGGGAAGGAGATCCATCCGTGAAGGTGATCAAGCCGGTCAACGGCTCGGAATTTTTTCCCCTCGTCTTGGCTTCCCTTCTCGCAACGTCGTCCGGCGGCCGGGTCTACCTGGTGTCGAGCCTCGGCCCCGCCCCCGCGATCGTCATCGACGGGAACATGGATGATTGGAGCGGCGCCCTGTCCTATGTCGCGAAGGACCACCTCTTCGTCGGTTTCGTCAACGATCATAACGACCTCTTCATCTGCATGACCAAGGAGACTTCCGAAGGACGAGGACCGGGCCGGATGGGCGGCTGGACCGTCTGGATCGATCCGGCGGGCGGGAGCAGGAAGACGATGGGCATCCGGATCGCCCCGCCCAGCGGGCCTCCCGAGGAGCGGCCGTCAGAGGAAGGGCCCGAGCGCAGGCCGGTCGAAAAGCCCGCGGAGGGAGAGCCGAGCGGCCAGCCGTTGACAATCGACCGCGGCGCGGACCTGGAGATCCTCGGCCCCAGCGGGAATGTTTTGAGAAAGCTGTCGCCGGAAGCGGCGGCCAAGGAAGGACTGGAGGTCGGGACGGGCTTTTCGGGCGGTTCGTTCGTGCTGGAGGTCAAGATCCCGCTCAAGGCGTCCGAAGGGCATCC
>JADGNU010000027.1 GCA_017883305.1 Candidatus Aminicenantota bacterium
CACTATACTGACCCTTCTTTATTAAGGAAGGCAACCCGTCCCCATGAACGTCGAAACAACCGTCCTCCTAACCATCCTGGTCCCCATCCTCGGCTCCTTCGCGACGCCTCTCGCCGGGCTCGCCGCGAGGCGCGTCCGCTCGATCTGGGCCGTCCTGGTGAGCGGCGCGACGGCCGTCTTGCCGCTGACCCTCATTCCCTTCGCTCTCAAGGGAGGGGAGCTCGTCGTCCGCAAGAACCTGGCCATGGGCTTCGATTTCATCCTGGTCATCGATCCCCTGTCGATCTTCATGGCCGGGGTCTCGTCCTTCGTCGGCTTCCTCATCGTCGTCTATTCCCTGGGCTACATCCACAAGGAAGAGAACCAGAACGAGTATTACCTGATGGTCCTGCTCTTCATCGGGGCCATGATGGGTCTCGTCTTCTCGGGGAACCTCATCTTCCTCTACCTCTTCTGGGAGATCATCGCCATCTGCTGCTGGCGGCTGATCGGCTTCTACCGCGAGCCGGTCCACGTCCGCAAGGCCGACAAGGCGTTCCTGATCACGTTCTTCGGCGCCGTGGTCATGCTCCTCGGGTTCATCCAAATTTACAACGTCACCAATACCTTCGACATCACGGCCATGCGCGGCACCCTCGTTCCCGGGACGGCCGTCCTG
Source organism: Candidatus Aminicenantota bacterium (assembly GCA_017883305.1). Classification (GTDB taxonomy): domain Bacteria; phylum Acidobacteriota; class Aminicenantia; order Aminicenantales; family Saccharicenantaceae; genus RBG-16-66-30. Next base: position 659 of record JADGNU010000027.1, read on the forward strand.
CTCATCCTTTTCGGCCTGTTCTCGAAATCGGCCACGGTCCCGCTCCACACCTGGCTGCCCGACGCCGGCGTCGCGCCGACGACGGTCACCGCCCTGCTCCACGCCGCCGTCCTGGTCAAGATCGGTGTCTACGCGTTCGCCCGGCTTTTCGTCTATGCCTTCCGCCTCCCCGACGGCTGGCAGCAAGCCCTGCCGATCATCGTCATGATCTCCAGTCTCGTCGCGGCCGGGGCAGCTGTCGTGGAAACCGATCTGAAGAGGATCCTAGCCTACTCAACGGTCAGCCAGATCGGCTACATCTTCCTTGGCTTCACCATGATGAACGCCGCCGGGGTGTCCGGATCTCTTCTCTTCATCCTGATGCACGGCCTGGCCAAGGCCGGGCTCTTCCTCTGCGCCGGCATCGTCATCCACGCCGTTCACACCAAGGACATCCGCGAGATGGGCGGCCTCATCAAGACCATGCCGGTCACAGCCGTGGCCTTTCTCGTCTGCTCGTTCTCCGTCATCGGCATCCCGCCGTTCGGCGGGTTCTTCTCGAAATTCCTGGTCATCCTCGGCACCGTCCAAGCCGGCCATCCCTGGGTCGCCGGGCTGGGCCTGTTCACGGCGGTCTTGACGATGTTCTACCTCTTTAAGGTCTTCAGCCTGGTGTTCCTCGGTCAGGCCAAGCATCCGGCCCCCGAAGGTACGAAATCCATGGTCTATGTCGTCGCCGTCCTGGCCCTGCTCAGCGTGGCGGCCGGGCTCTTCGTCGCCTACCCGATGAAGCTCGTGAACGTCGCGACGACACAGATGAGTTGGTGGCTCCGATGACGCCCAAAATGCTCCTGCTTCCGATCTTACTGCCCGCCGTCCTGGCCGTCGTCCTGCTCCTCCTGCCTCGAGCGCTGCGCCTCGTGCGCGATGCCCTGGCCATCGCCGGAGCGGCCGTCCTCCTCTATTACGGCTTCGTCTTCTTCTCCGTGAAAGACCTCCGCTTCAACGTCCCCTGGCTGGGTATGGGCATCGACTTCGATCTCCGCCTGTACCACTTTTCGAGCTTCATTCTCCTCGCCCTGGCCGGGTTCCTCATCCTGATCACGATCTACACGACAGCCAAGATGAAGGGCGCCCCCCGGGAACGCGAATTCATGGCTTATGTCTTCCTGACGGCCGCCTTCGCCAACGGGGCGGTCCTGGCCAACAACTTTGTGCCGCTCGTCTTCTTCTGGGAGGGCCTGCTCATCACGCTCTACGGCATGATCACGATCGGAGGCCGGCCGACCTCGGGCCGGACGGCGGTCAAGGCCCTCCTCATCAGCGGCTTCTGCGACTTCTCGATGATCCTCGGTATCGGACTTCTCTGGAGCGTGGCCGGCACGGCGACGATGTCGGAGATCTCCGTCGAGCCGACGGGGCTCGCCGCCGCGGCGTTCATCCTGATGATGATCGGGGCCGCCGGCAAGGCCGGGGCCATGCCCTTCCACACCTGGATCCCCGACGCCGGCGTCGATGCGCCGGTGACTTTCATGGCCTTCCTTCCGGCCGCCTTCGAGAAGCTCTTGGGGATCTACCTTCTGGCCCGCATTGCCCTCGACTTCTTCAAGATCAGGCCCGGCAGCGGCCTCTCGATCCTGCTCATGATCGTCGGCGCCGTGACCATCGTCCTGGCTGTCCTCATGGCCCTGGTCCAAAAGGACCTGAAGAGGCTCCTCTCATACCACGCCATCAGCCAGGTCGGCTACATGATCCTCGGCATCGGGACGGCCATCCCCATCGGCATCGCCGGCGGCCTGTTCCACATGATCAACCACGCCATGTACAAGAGCGGCCTCTTCTTGAGCGCCGGCTCCGTCGAACACCGCACCGGCACGACCGAGCTCAAGAAGCTCGGCGGCCTGCGCCGGGACATGCCGCTCACGGCCTTCGGATTCACCGTTTGCGCCCTGGCCATCTCGGGCGTCTGGCCGCTCAACGGCTTCGTCTCCAAGGAGATGATCTTCCACGGCGCCCTCGAGTCCGGCTATACGGTCTTCGCCATCGCCGCCTGGATCGGGGCCATCTTCACCTTCGCTTCGTTCCTCAAAGCCGGCCACTCGATCTTCTTCGGCGAGCGGACGCGCGAGGTCCCCGAGGTCCGGGAAAGCCCGCCGGCCATGGTCATCCCCATCCTCGTCCTAGCCGGCCTGTGCATCCTGTTCGGCGTCTACAACAAGCTGCCCCTGACGCTGTTCATCCAGCCGATTCTCGCCGGGCACGTCGAAGCCGGCGAGACCGTCGACTTCACCGGTCACGCCCTGGCCGTCTTCAACCCGGTCGCCCTCATCTCGATCGGCTGCCTGATCCTGGCCTTCCTGCTCCACCGTTACGGCTTCCTGAAGTCGGGCCGCAAGGCCTACCTCGCCTCCGAGCCCATGCACAACCTCCCAATCCTCCACCAGGCCTACGACCTGGCCGAGCGCCGCGTCTTCGATCCGTACGAACAGGGCGTCAAGGTCCTTCAGGGGCTGTCGGTCGTCCTGTACAAGGGCATCGACCGGCCCATCGATTTTGTTTTCGAGAAGGTCGTGACTTTCACAGGCGAGAAGTTCACCGGCATCCTGAGGAAGGCCCACAACGGGCATTACGCGAACTACCTGGCTTGGTGCCTGGCCGGCCTGATCATCGTGGCGGGCGTCATCAGCCTGCTGGCGAAATAGAGAGGAGGAGCGTTGATCATACTCTTCGTCGTCCTTCCGCTCATCGTGGCGGGAATCCTGCCGCTCGTCGGCAAGGTCTCGCGGCGCGTCCTCCCGGACCTGCTGGCCAACGCGACCCTCCTCGGCCTGCTCGTTTACGCCGCGGTCGCGGGGCGGGCCCTCATCGCGGGCGGCCCCGTCCTCCAGCAGCTGTCCTGGCTCGGCGAGGCGGTCAACCTCCGTCTGGCCCTGGACGGGTTCAGCCTGTTCATGCTTCTGGCCATCGCCCTGGTCGGGCTCGCGGCCTCCCTGTTCTCGATCGACTACATGGAGCACTACGGGGCCAAGGCGAATTACTACGCCCTGTACCTGGTCATGATCGCCGGCATGAACGGCCTCGTCCTGGCCACGGACCTCTTCAGCGTCTACGTCTTCCTCGAAGTGGCGGCCATCGCGTCCTACGCCCTCGTCGCCTACGGCCTGTCCCACGACGGGCTCGAGGCCGCCTTCAAGTACCTGATGCTCTCGGTCGTCGGCTCGGCCTTCATCGTCGCCGCGATCGCCGTCGTCTTCGGCATGACCGGCAGCCTCGATTTCGCCGCCGCGGCCGCCGGGCTCCAGGAGCTCAATGCCGGACCGGTCCTGGCCATCGCCTCGGCCTTCTTCCTCCTGGGTTTCGGGCTGAAGGCGGCCCTCGTGCCTTTCCACGCCTGGCTCCCTGACGCCCACCCTTCGGCCCCCGCGCCCATTTCGGCCGTCCTGTCCGGACTCCTGATCAAGGTTTCCGGCGTGTACGCCATGACCCGCATCTTCCTCAACATCTTCGGCCTGACGCCGGCCCTGTCGACGGTCCTGATGGGGCTCGGGGCCATCTCGATGGTCATTGCGGCCTTCCTCGCCCTCGGGCAGAAGGACATGAAGCGGATGCTGGCCTATTCGTCGATCAGCCAAGTCGGCTACGTCGTCCTGGGGATCGGCATCGGGACGCCCCTCGGCATCGCCGGCGGGCTGTTCCATCTCTTCAATCACGCTCTGGCCAAAGGGCTGCTGTTCTTGACGAGCGGCTCCGTCCAGCAGGCGACCGGCACCCGCAACCTCGACGAGATGGGCGGGCTGGCCAAGCGCATGCCGGTCACGGCCGCGACGAACCTCGTCGGGGCCCTGTCGATCGCCGGCGTGCCGCCCCTTAACGGCTTCTGGTCCAAGCTGCTCATCATCGTGGCCCTGGTCCAGGCCGGCCATCCGGTCTTCGCCGTCATCGCCGTTCTGACCTCGGTCCTGACCCTCTGGTATTACCTCCTCATGCAGCGGAAAGCCTTCTTCGGCAAGCTCAACGAGAAGTGGGCCGCCGTCAAGGAGGCGCCGTTCTGGATGACGGTCGCCACCGTCCTCCTGGCCCTCCTCTGCGTGGGGATCGGCATCCTCTTTTCGACGACCGTCTCGACCTGGATCCAGCCCGCCGCCGACGTTCTCGCGGACGGGATCCACGCCGTGACCGGATCGTGGGGATTTTAGACGATGATCCTGCAAACAGCCCTTCTCATCGGTTTGGTGATCTTCTCGGTCCTGGCCCTCCTGCTCAAGGACCTGCTCAGGTCGGCCATCTCCCTGGCCCTGGCCAGCCTCCTCCTGGGGATCATCTTTTTCCGCATGAACGCCCCATATGCCGGCGTCTTCGAGATCTCTGTCGTCGCCGGCCTGATCACGGTCCTGTTCGTCCTGACCATCGCCCTGACCGGGAAGGGCGAGGCGATCCACGAGTCTCGGCTCGTGAACTGGGTCTTCCCGCTCGTCTTCGTGGCCTTCCTCGTCATCGACGCCCTGGTCATGAAGAGCCTGCTCGGGAAAGTCCCGGCCCTGGCGTCCGGCGCGGAGTCGGGCTCCTTCGGAGAGGTCCTCTGGAAGGCGCGGACGATCGATCTCGTCGGCCAGATCGCGGTCATTCTGGCCGGCGTTTTCGCGGTCCTGGCCCTATTCCGCAAGAGGGACAAAAATGACTAACACCTGGTATCTCTACGTCTTTTTCGCGGCCGCCCTCGTCTGCGCCGGCCTTCTCGGCCTCCTGGGCAAGCGGAACCTCATCAAGCTCTTCATCGCCATCGAGGTCATCGGCAAGGGCATCAGCCTGCTGCTTCTCGGGACCGGCTTCGCCAAGGCCAACATCCTGACCGCCCAGGCCCTGGTCATCACCTACATCGTTATCGAGGTCAGCCTGGTGGCCACCGCGCTGGCCCTGATCATCAACATCTACCGGCACACGAAATCGCTGGACATCCGCAATCTGGCCAAGCTGAAAGGGTAAGCCATGACAGGAATCGGCATCCTCCTCTCCCCGCCCATCGCCTTCTTCGTCTTCCTCGCCGCGGCCTTCGGCCTCTACGGCCTGGGCAAGGGCATGGCCCCCAAGCTGACCAAGGCCGGCGGCAAGCTCGCCACCTACGCCTGCGGCGAGAACATTCCCGGGGTCAAGATCCAGTTCGGCTACCGGCTGTTCTTCTTCATCGCCCTGTTCTTCACCATGATGCACGTCGCGGTGCTGGTCATCGCCACGGTCCCATCGGGCAAGATCGTCTTTTTCGCCCTGTTCTACCTGTTCATGATCGTCCTGTCCGTCTCGGCCCTGATCACAAGGAGTTAACATGCTGAATAAGCTCGCCCGCTGGTCCAGGATCAAGTCGCCCTGGATCCTGCACCTCAATTCGGGCGCCTGCAATGCCTGCGACATCGAGATCGTCGCCGCGCTGACGCCCCGCTTCGACGTCGAGCGCTTCGGGATCCTGCTCAAGGCCACGCCCCGGCACGCCGACGTCATCATCGCCACCGGGCCCGTGACCCGCCAGATCAAGGATCGGATCATCCGCATCTACGAGCAGACGCCCGATCCCAAGTTCGTCATCGCCGTCGGCGCCTGCGCCATGGCCGGCTGCGTCTATCGCGGGGCGTATAATATCATGGGCGGCTTGGACCAGGTCATCCCGGTGGACATGTACGTCCCCGGCTGCCCGGCCCGCCCCGACGCCATTATCGACGGCGTCGTCAAGCTGCTCGGAAAACTCTAGGCTCAAGGGAAAACGCCATGTCCGACATCGAGATCGTCGAAAGCCTCAAGCGGGACCTCGGGGAGAAGGCCCTCGAGCTCACCAACCCCGACCGCCGCCGCGTCTTCCTCAAGGTCGCCGCGCCCGAGCTCGTCCCGACCGTGACCCTCCTCAGGGACCATTACGACTCCACCCATCTGTCGACGATCAGCGGGGTCGACAAGGGCGAGACGTTCGAGCTCCTGTACCACTTCGCCTCGCTGGCCGCCAGCATCACCGTGCGGACCGAGATCCCGCGGGCCGAGCCTCGCATCGCCTCGATCTGCGCCGTTATCCCGGGCGCCGTCCTGTACGAGCGCGAGATCCAGGAGATGTTCGGCGTCACCGTCGAGGGCGTCCCCGACGGGCGCCGCCTCAACCTGCCGGACGACTGGCCCGATGGCCAGTACCCGTTGAGGAAGGACTGGAAGCATGTCCGGCCTGAGGAAGTCATCCCCGGAGGAAAGTCATGAGTTTCCAGATCCCTATCGGCCCCCAGCACCCCGCTCTCAAGGAGCCGATCAGCCTGCGCATGACCGTCGACGGGGAAGTCATCACCGACGCCGACATCCGCCTCGGCTACAACCATCGCGGCCTCGAGAAGCTGGCCGAGGAGAAGACCTGGGTCCAGAACATCTACCTGACCGAACGCATCTGCGGCATCTGCTCCCACTCCCACGCCACCTGCTACGTCCAGGCCGTCGAAAAGCTCATGGAGATCATGCCGCCGCGCCGGGGTCTTTATATCCGCTACCTCGTCTCCGAGCTCGAGCGCGTCCACAGCCACCTCCTCTGGCTCGGCGTCGCCGGGCACGAGGCCGGCTTCGACTCCTTCTTCATGTACACGTGGCGGGACCGGGAGATCGTCATGGACCTTCTGGAGATGATCTCCGGCAACCGCGTCCACTACGCCATGAACACGATCGGCGGCGTCCGGCGCGACATCGACGAAGGCCAGAAGGCCAAGATCCTCGAAGGGGTCGTGACGCTGCGGAAACGGAGCGAATATTATTTCGGGATCGGCGCCAACGAGCCGAGCTTCGTCGCCAGGATCGCCGGGGTGGGGATGCTGACCAAACAGCAGGCCATCGACCTCTGCGCCGTCGGCCCCGTCGCCCGGGCCTCGGGCGTCGCCCGCGACGTCCGGAAAGAGGACCCCTACGCCGTCTACGACGAGCTCGACTTCAACGTCTGCACCTCGGACAGCTGCGATGTCCTGGGGCGGGTCGTCGTCCGGGTCATGGAGCTCCTCCAGTCCTACAACATGATCGAGCAGATGGTCAAGGGCCTGCCCGACGGCGACATCGTCGTCAAGGCGCCCCGCAAGGCCAAGCCCGGAGAGGCCCTCAGCCGCTACGAAGCGCCCCGCGGCGAGAACGTCCACTACATCAAGTCCAACGGGACGGACAAGCCCGAGCGGCTCAAGGTCCGGGCCCCCACGCTGGGCAACTACCCCGCGACGATGGTCATGCTGAAGAAGGGCTTCATCGCCGACATCCCCCTGATCTTCGCCGCCATCGATCCGTGCATCTGCTGCGCCGAGCGGGCCGTGACCTTGATCAGCGCCCGGAGCGGCGAGGAATCGGTCGTGACGATGAGCGACCTGCGCCGGCAGGCGCTCGACCGGTCCAAGAATACCCCCGTGAAAGGGAAATCGGTATGGCCGTTCTGAGAACCTTCCTCTACCTCCTCGTCTATCCCGGGATCCTGTTCCTGTTCGCCTATTCGACGTTCAGCGAGTGGTTCGACCGCAAGGTCTATGCCCGGCTCCAGAACCGGATGGGCCCGACGCACACAGGCCGCTTCGGCCTCCTCCAGCCCATCGCCGACTTCTTCAAGCTCCTGGCCAAGGAGGACATCGTCCCCGAGGCGGCCGACAAGGGCCTGTTCAACGTCCTGCCGGCCATCAGCCTGGCCGTCGTCTCGACCGCGGCCCTGCTTCTCCCCCTCTGGAACTTCGACCTGGCCAAGCCGGGCTTGACGTCGTTCTCGGGGGACATCATCGTCATGCTCTACCTGCTGAGCCTGCCGACGCTCATCCTCTTCCTCGCCGCCTGGTCCTCGACCAACCTCTTCTCCACGATCGGCGGGGCCCGCGTCCTGACGATGCTATTCGGCTACGAGGTGCCTCTCTTCCTGGCCGTCCTGAGCCCGGCCATCCTGGCCAACTCCTGGCGTCTGGCCGAGATCGCGGCCTTCTACCAGGCCAAGCCCCTGCTGCTCCTAGTCAACGTCCTCGGGTTCCTGGTCGCCCTGATCGCCGTCCAGGCCAAGCTCGAGCGGACACCCTTCGATATCCCCGACGCCGAGACCGAGATCGTCGGCGGCACGTTCACGGAGTACTCGGGGAAAAAGCTGGCCCTCTTCCGCCTGACCTTCGACATCGAGCTCGTCGTCGCCAGCGGCCTCCTGGCCGCCGTCTTCCTAGGCGGCTTTCCCGGCGGGGTCGTACTCGGCCTCATCCTCTTCGTCGTCAAGACCCTCTTCGTCATCTTCCTGCTGTCCCTCATCCGCGCCCTGACGTCGCGGATCCGCATCGACCAGGTCGTTGCGTTCGCCTGGAAAATCCTGGCCCCGCTGGCCGTCCTCCAGCTCCTGGCCACGATCCTCCTGAAGGGATTCCTGTCATGAGAGTAGCCGCCTTCCTGCCCGAGCTTCTGCGCCACCTGTTCAAGAAGCCGGCGACTGTCGATTACCCCTTCAAGAAGCTCGAAGTGCCCGCGAATTTCCGGGGAACGCCTTACCTCCGGCCCGAGCTGTGCATCGTCTGCCGGGCGTGCGAGCGCGATTGCCCCGCTGAAGCTATCGAGATCATGGCCGTCAACGAGGCCGAGAAGCGCTTCCGCATGGTCATCCACAACGACCGTTGCATCCACTGCGCTCAGTGCGTCGATTCCTGCCCGACGACGCCCAAGGCGATGCAGATCGACAGCCTTTACGAGCTCGCCGCGGACGACCGCCACAAGCTGAAAAAAGATTGGGTGTACGTCCGGGCCGTGATGAAGCCCAAGCCGGCCGCGCCCGCCAAAGAGCCCGCCCCGGAGAGCTAACCGCCCCCGGGGTCAGATCTTCATCGGCATCAGCACGTAGATATTCGTCAGACCTTCCTCGGTCTCCGGCCTCATCAGGACGGCGCTGTTCTCATCCTTGAGCTCGAACAGGACCTTCTCCGAGCCGACGGCCGTGAGAAAATCGAGCAGGTACTGGGCGTTGAACCCGATCTCCAGGTCCTGACCCTTGTACTCGACGGCCAGGCGGTCGCGCGCCTCGCCGATCTCCGGGTTCGAGGAGAAGAGCCGCAGCTTGTTCTTCTCGATCGTGAACTTGATCCCCTTGGACCGTTCGGCCGACAGGAGCGAGACCCGCCGGATGGCGTCGGCCAGCTCCGCCCGCCCGATGACGAGCCGTCCCGGGTTGTCCTTGGGAATGACCGCTTGGTAATTGGGGAATTTGCTTTCGATGATCCGGGAGATGAGCGTCCGCGGCCCGACCCTGAAGAAGAGATTGTTCTCGTCGAGGTCGAAGGCGACCGTCTCGTCCTCGAACTTGCGGATCTCGTTCAAGGTCTTCTTGGCCACGATGACGCTGAGGTCTTTTTCAAGCTTCAGGCCGTCCTGGGCCTTCTTGGTGTAGGACAGCCGGTGGCCGTCCGTGCTGACCAGCTCGATCTGGTGGTTCTTCAGGGAGAGCAGCGCGCCGTTCAGGTAGTAGCGTTGTTCCTGGGTAATGGCGTAAAACACCCGGTCGATCATGTCCTTGAGGTCTTGCAGCGGCAGGGTAATCCCCTGGTCGAACTTCGCGTCCGGGACCTGCGGATAGTCTTCCTTGGCCAGGCAGAGGACCTTGAACTCGCTCGCCCCGGCCCGGATCTCGAGAGTTTCGTCCTTGAGCTCGACCTCGACGGCCTGTCCCTCCGGCAGGGACTTGACGATCTCGAAGATCTTCTTGCCGTTGACCGTGATCGCCCCGGTCTTCTCGATGTCCGCCCCGATGTGCGTCCTCAGGCCGACCTCGAGGTCCGTCCCTGTCAGCTCGATGTTCGCGGCCGAGACGTTCATCAGGATATTCGCCAAGATGGGCATGGTGTTCCGCTTCTCGACGATGCCCTGAAGGATCTGCAATTCCGCGAGAAACGCTTCTTTGGGGACTGAGAATTTCATAGGGTCACCTTTCGCGCCGTGGTCCGTCGATTCTTGTCTTTCTTCTTACTTCTTATTTAATTCAGAATAAAATCTAAAATCAAGAAGAAGAATAATAAAGTCCTCTGGAAATGTGCAAATCTTTCCTAAAGCCGTGAGGGTCCTCATTGGATGAAGGCCAGGAGGCTGTTGATCTCTTTGTTGAATTCGGGATCGTCGTTGCGCAGCTTCTCGATCTTGCGGATGCTGTGGATGACGGTCGTATGGTGTTTTCCACCGAATTTCTTGCCGATTTCCGGCAGGGAGGAATGGGTCAGCTCCTTGGCGAGATACATGGCGATCTGGCGGGGAAAGGCGACTTTGGGCGAGTTGTTCTTGGATTTGAGCTGCGAGGGCTTGATCTTGAACTTGTGGCAGACGAGCTTCTGGATCTTTTCCACTGTGACGATCGTCGCCGAGCTGTCGAGCAGGCCTTTAAGAGCCTCTTTTGTCAGGTCGAGGTCGATCCGCTCCCCCTTGAGGGAGGCGAAGGCGATGACCCGCCTCATATAGCCCTCGAGCTCGCGGATGTTCGTCTGGACCTTGTCGGCGATGTAGAGGGCGACGCTCTCGGGGAGATTGACGGCCTCGGCCTCGGCCTTCTTCTTGAGGATGGCGATGCGCGTCTCGATATCGGGGGGCTTCAGGTCGGCGATGAGGCCCCATTCGAAGCGGGAGCGGAAGCGCTCCTCGAGGTGGGGGATGTCCTTCGGCGGGCAGTCGCTGGAGATGACGATCTGCTTCTGGCTGTCATAAAGATGGTTGAAGGTGTGGAAAAATTCCTCTTTGGTCCGCTCGCGGCCGGCCAGGTAGTGGATATCGTCCATGAGCAGGATGTCGACGCTGCGGTATTTTTCCCGGAACTCCATGACCTTGCCGTACTGGAGGTGGGTGACGAGGTCGTTCATGAACTTCTCGGTCGTGACATAGAGGATCTTGGCCCGGGCGTTCTGTTGGATCGCGAAGTGGCCGATCGCGTTCATGAGGTGGGTTTTGCCGAGGCCGGCGCCGCCGTAGATGTAGAACGGGTTATAGGATTTGGCCAGGTTCTTGGCCACGGCCGATGCGGCGGCGTGGGCGAACTGGTTGCAGCTGCCGACGACGAAGTTCTCGAACGTGTAGTTGGGATTGAGGTTGGGATTGACAGCCTGACCCGGCTTGGTCTTCCGCTCGTCCGGGGAGCGGCGCATGAACACCGCCGGTGTATCCTCATGGATGTAGCGGATATCAAGGGCTTTGCCGAAGAGATCGCGGCAGGCGTCGCCGATGACGTTCGAATAATGGAACGATAGCCAGTCCCGGAAGTAGGCGTTCGGGACCTTGATATAAAGACACTCCTGTTCCTGGCCGATGAAGGTCGTCGGATCGAACCAAGTCTCGAAAGAGTTCGGGTCGACCTTGCTTTCGAGGGCCCTCAGGATTTGAATCCAAGGGTTTTGGTTTTCTTTAGTTTCCATGGGAGCTACTATTATTTCCACAGAATTTTCCACATCTGTGGAAAATCCCCTCCCGGAATGGCTTTCGTCGGGGAGAGGCTCGTGAATCATAGCATTCCGGAGAGGCCGTTTCAAGCTTTTTTTTAGGGGAAAACAGCCAAATTCCGGGTCCCGGCGGAAGGCCCGCCGGGCCGATCGAATAGGGGCTTGACGAAGGCCCCCAAAGAGCCAAAAAAGGGTCAAAAAAGGCTTGGAATTCGGCCTGGTTGCAGGGTCGGAAAACCGGGAAGATCGTGCCTTTTGTCACGTTTAGACGGGACCGGGCTCAGCGCCGGAGAAGGGTCCGCTCCTCGACCGTCGGCGATCCGAGGAGGACAGGGAAAAGGCGTTCGCGGAAGCCGGCCGAACAATCGGAGAAGGCGAAATCGGCGGGCTTTTCGAGATCGATGTAGTCACGGTCATCACGGAACGTTTGGCGATAGAGCGTCTCGCCGTTATCGCCGGAGATGACGGCGACGTCGACGAGAAGGGTCCAGCGGAGCTGCTCGATCAGGGCGCGCCCGGCCAGGTCGAACGGGCTGTCGAAGGGAACGTGCTTGGCGATGACGGCCTTGCGCACCTGGCTCCCGAAGCGCACGGTCCCGGTGAGGATGACGGCGCGGTTCCGGCCGGCCGCCGCCTCGCGCCAGGTCTCCGGCGGGATCCCGGGGCCGGCCGGGAGCGAGCGGAGAGAGACGGCGCCGTCGAAAGCCCGACGGAGCTCGGCCGCGAGATAGGTCTGGAGCTCGAGACCGGCATCGAAATCCGGAAGCGTGGTCCCGTTGCGAAAGTCGGTGACGATGATCTCGGCGAAAGACCCGGCGGGGAACGGCGAGACGCCGGGCATTTCGACGCGCAGGAATACCGGGGCCGCCGCCCGGCAGGCGGCGCCCGCCATCATGGTGAGGGTCGCGAGAAAAAAGACGCGGGCTCTCAAGGCCGCCGTCCCTGGCCGGCCTCGAGCCGGGCTTTGAAGGAGTCGTAATTGCCTTTGATCATCGCGTTCCCGGGGTCGAGCCGCAGGGCCTGTCCGTATTCCCGGCCCGCCTCGTCAAAAGCGCCGCGCTTTTCATAGGCCACGGCGAGGTTGTTATGGGCCGCCGCGGAACCGGGGTCCTGCTCGAGGGCCTTCTTCCAGCATTGAATGGCCTCCTCCCACCGCTCTTCGCCGGCCGCCGTGATCCCGGCATTGAGGGGGGTTATGACCAGACTCCGGGCGCAAGCGCCGCTGCAGAAAAAGGCGAATAGGAGGAACAGCGGAACCAGGGGACGCTTCATGCCGGCCTTCCGGAAAGCGTACCCCTTCCCGGCCGGCCGGTCAAGCCAGGCGGGCCGGCCGGATTTGCCTCATGGCCGGATTTATGGTATAAATGCGGCTCAAATCGAGACGAGAGAGATACGACCATGCCGAAAGTCTGCGACATTTGCGCCAAGGGCCCCGTTTTCGGGCATAACGTCAGCCATTCCCATAAGTCATCCCCGAAAAAGTGGAAACCCAATCTCCAGCGGATCAAAGCCCAGACCCCGAAGGGCGTCCGCCAGATCTGGGTCTGCACGCGGTGCCTGCGCTCCGGCAAGGTGGCCAAAGCCGCCTAGGCCGGTCAAACCCTTTCCACCGACTGGATCTCCTTCAACCCGCTGATCCGCCTCGCGATCGATTCGAGGTGGCGGATATCCCTGATCCTGACATCCAGCGTGATCCGGGCCTTTCCCTCCGCGACCATCGCCGCCTCCGCCTTGAAAATATCCCCCTCGAGATCGGCGACGGCCGCCGCGACCTTGGCCAGGACGCCCGGCGTGTCCTTGGACTTGATCAGGAGGCGGGCCTTGAAGGTCCCGGAGAACGAGGGGTCCCATGAGACCTCGACCAGCCGTTGCCCGTCGAGGATCTCCTTGGTCACGAGCGGACAGCGCATCGAGTGCACGGTTAGACCCCGGCCGGCGGTCATGTACCCGATGACGGGCTCCCCCTTGATGGGCGAGCAACACTTGGCCAGCTTGATCATCTGACCGTCGATGTCCTTGATGCGAACGCTTTGTCCCTTCCCGGGGACGACGAGCGCCGCGGCCTTGCCGAGCAGCCCCGGCTTGCGCGCCGCTACGGGGCCAAAGACGGCTTCGACGAGCTTGGCGTCGACGACGATCCGGCCAAGCCCCGCCTGGCGATAGAATTCCTCCATGGAGGAAGCCCGAGGACCGAGCAACGCCGCGAGGCGGGGGGCCAGGTCCTCCTCGCGCCGGGATTCCGCGGGGATGACATATTTCCGGATTTCCTTCTCCCACAACCTTCGCCCCAGCGCCTCGCTCGTCGTCAGGCTCTTGAGATCGAGCGACCGGCGGAGCTCCTGGCGGGCCCCGGTGGTGACCGCCGCGGCCAGCATGCCCCGCGTCGGGACCTTGTCCGCGGCGGTCAGGACCTCGATGATGTCACCCGTCTTGAGCACCGCCTTGAGCGGAGCCGGCGAGCCGTTGATCCGGGCCCCGGTCGCATGGAGACCGACCTCCGTGTGGATCTTGAAGGCGAAGTCGAGGGCCGTGGCTCCGGGGGGCAGGTTGACGACCTTGCCCTTGGGCGTGAAGACATAGACCTCTTCCGGGATGAGGTTGGTCTTCAAGGTGCGCAGGAATTCCTGGGGGTTCTTCTTCTCCTCGAAGAGCGCGGCCATCTCCCGAAGCCAGTGGAGGCGCCGGTCCTCGACCATCAGGCCCGGCGGCGCTTCGTCCTTGTAGCGCCAGTGGGCGGCGATGCCGTTCTCGGCCAGGTCGTTCATATCCCGCGTCCGGATCTGGATCTCGAAGGTTTTCCGCCCCTCCGTGATGATCGTCGTGTGGAGGGCCTGGTAGAGGTTCGGCTTGGGCATGGCGATGAAGTCGCGGAAGCGCTGCGGCAGGTGCGGCCAGCGTTGGTGGATGATGCCCAGGATGGCGTAGCAATCCTTGACCGAATCGGTGATGACGCGCAGGGCCAGGAAATCGAAAACCTGGTCGAAGCCGATGTCGCGGCGCTTCATCTTGCTCCAGATACTGTAGGGCCGCTTGATCCGGGAGACGATCTCGGCCGGCAGGCCGTTCGCCGCGATGAGGTCCTCGAGCATCTTCTTCATGGCCGCGAGGTCCGCTTCGGCCGCCTTCCTCTGCGGCTCCACGGTCGCGGTGATCTTGGCGAATTCCTCAGGGGCGACGTAGCGGAACGACAGGTCCTCGAGCTCGGCCCGGATACGGCCCATGCCGAGGCGGTTGGCGATCGGCGCGTAGATGTCGAGCGTCTCGCGGGCGATCTGCCGCTGCCTCTCCTCGTCGAGATGGCGGAGGGTCTTGAGGTTGTGGATCCGGTCGGCCAGCTTGATGAAGATGACCCGGATGTCGTCGGTCATGGCCAGGATGATCTTGCGCAGGGTCTCGGCCCGGCGGACCTCGGGCGAAACTTCCTGGACCCGGCTGATCTTGGTCACGCCCTCGACGAGGTCGGCGACCTCCCGGCCGAAGCTTTCGCGGATCGCCGCCGCGGTCGTGTCCGTGTCCTCGAGGACGTCGTGGAGGAGGGCGGCGACGAGCGTCGTCTTGTCGAGCCTCATGTCGGCCAGGTAGTCCGCCACTTCAAGCGGATGGCTGAGGTAGGGCTCCCCGGAGCGCCGGACCTGGCCCTTATGGGCCTGGCCGGCGAAGACGTAGGCCTTGCGCAGGGCCCCGATCTCCTTCTCGCTGATGTAGGAGGAGACCTTTTCGAGGATGTCGTCAAACCGGACCATGGCCCGTGGGCCTCCCCTGAGCGAGGATCCAGGATGCTGCGTCGAGGATGCCCGCGGCGGTGTGCGCCGGCCGGAGGCCCTGGGCGGCGAGCTCGGCCGAGGCGGCGCGGCCGTATCCCGTGAGGACGAGGACGGGGACCGCGCCGATGGCCAGGCCGAACCGGATGTCGACGGTCTTGTCGCCGACCATAAACGATGCCCCGAGGTCGAGGCCGAGGTCGCGGGCGGCCCGGATCCCCAGGCCGGGCTGGGGCTTGGCGCAGGAACAAGCCTCGCCGGACACATCGGGGGCGTGGGGACAGGAATAGATGGCGTCGAGCGGGGCGCCGCGGCGGGCGAATTCTTCTTCGAAGCGCCGATGCAGGGCTTCGAGCTCGGCCGCGTCGAAGTAGCCGCGGCCGACCCCGGACTGATGGGTGACGACGACGGCGGCGAAGCCGGCCTGCTTCAGGAGCCGGACGGCCTCGAAGGCGGCTGGGTAGATGTGGACCTGGCGGAAATCGGCCGGGTACCCGGTGTCCTCATTGAGGGTCCCGTCGCGGTCAAGGAACACGGCCCTTCGCGTCTGCATGACGAGCGTTCGCCGGTGGCGAAGACCTCCGATAGAACAGTTAAGTGGATGATTTGTCGGATTTGGGCTTGTCGCCCGCGGCCGGGCCGGCTTTCGCCGCGGTCCGGTCTTCGGAAGTCGATCCGGGCTGTGCCTCGGCCTGGGCCGGGCTCTTCGCCTCGGGCTTGTGCCCGGCGGGCGTGGAATTCTTCTTGGCGTAGTCCGTGATGTACCACCCCGTTCCCTTGAACTGGATGGCCGGCGACGAGATCCGCTTGATCACGGGCGCGCCGCATTTGGGACACTTCTCGGGAGGCTTGTCCTTGGCTCTCTGCAGCACCTCGCACACCTCGTGGCACTTGGTGCACTGGTATTCGTATATCGGCATGGCGTCTAACCTCGAATAAACAATGCTCCATTATAGCAGAAAAACCGGCCACGCCCTACGCGCCCGGCTGCGGAGGGGTTTCGGGGATCGTCTCAACCCCTTCTTCCGCAGCCTCCGTTCAGCCCCCTAGCTCTCTCGTCTTTTGCATTAAAGGAAAAGACTCGACCGCTGGATACGAAACCGAGGTGTGCCGCCGGAGTGAGCATTGCGGTGATTTAGACGGGCCGGAGCCG
>JADGNU010000189.1 GCA_017883305.1 Candidatus Aminicenantota bacterium
GCTTCCCGCACAAGGCAAAAAGGCGCTCAAACCGGCCGGCGTTTACCTCAACGTCCTAACCGATGCCACCCGGGGCGAAAAGCTCGAACACCTGCTCTTGCTCAAAGAGCTGATCGAGGCGGGCAAGCTGAAACCGGCCATAGACCGCGTCTATCCAATGGAGCAGATCGTCGAAGCGCATCGTTATGTCGAGAAAGGGCATAAAAAGGGACATGTCGCGATAACCGTAGGACACAACGCCGGCTAGAGTCCGGATCGAGTTAGCCGTTCTTGTGTGAGACGACCCCAGCCAGGCGAGAGCCGGCGCAATTCCGGGCACTAATCCGAGGAGGGTTTGTCAAGTTTGGAGATATAGAAATCCCGCCGTCGCCGGGTTATAATCACCTTTCTTATGATCGGCCCGATTTCAAAGATCGTTCGAAGGTGAGGCCAATGACAAACAAGCTCTTTTCCGTTGAGGACATCCCTCGGCGCAAGTTCCTGGAGTTGAGCCTGAAGGGAGGCATCGCTCTGGCCGCCGCCCCGGCCTTGCTGCGCGGCGCCCAAGCCGGCCAGGCGCCGCCGCGTCCGCAGTTCGCCCTGGAGGACTTGAACAAAGTCATCCGGCGCGCGCTGGCCAAGGGAGGCGAGTTCGGCGAGGTCTATATCGAGAACCGCGTCTCGCGCAGCATCCTGCTCGAGGAGGGCAAGTTCAAGAGCGCCGTCTTCGGGATCAGCCAGGGAGCGGGCGTCCGCGTCATCTCGGGGGACAAGACGGGCTACGCGTATACCGACGATCTGACCGTCGAGGCCTTCCTGCGCGCGGCCGACGTCGCTTCTTATGTCGCGCGCGGCGCCAAGGCGGTCAAGCCGGTCGATATCCGGGAAGAAAAGCGGCCGTCCTATATCACCGTCCAGGTCCCGCTCCAGACGGTGGCCGACGAGAAGCGCCTCGAGATCATGAAGCGGGCCCATGACGCGGCCCTGGCTTACGACGCCAGGATCAAGATGGCTTCGATCGACTATTACGACGAGGTCCGCGGACGCGTCATTGCCAACAGCGAAGGCCTTTACCTGACCGACGAGCTGCCGCTCATCTTCTTCATCGTCCAGGCCCTGGCCGTGGGGAACGACACGTCGCATATGGGGCGCGAGCGCCTGAGCCGGCACGCCGGGATCGAGATGTTCGACGAGCTCAAGCCGGAGGACGCGGCCCGGGCCTGCGCTCGCGAGTCCGTCACCATGCTCGACGCCAAGGCCGCCCCGGCGGGCAAGATGGACGTCGTCATGCAGAACGGCTGGGGCGGCGTCCTCGTCCACGAGGCCGTCGGCCACCCGCTCGAGGGCGACAACATCGCCCGCGAGACCGGCGTCTTCGTCGGCAAGCTCGGTAAACCGGTGGCCAACCCGAAGTTCACGATGGTCGACGACGGGACCCTGCCGTGCTTCCGCGGCACGACCAACTATGACGACGAGGGCACGCCCATGAAGCGCAACGTCCTCATCCAGGACGGCCGGCTGGTCAAGTTCATGACCGACATTCTCTCGGCCAAACAGCTCAAGATGCAGCGCACCGGCAACGGCCGGCGCGAGTCCTTCCGCTACATGCCGATCGTCCGGATGACCAACACCTTCATCGACAAGGGGACGGACAAGCCGGCCGACATCCTGGCCTCGACGGCCAGCGGCATCTATGTCCAGAGCCTGAGCGGCGGCAGCGTCAACCCGACCGATGGCGTCTTCAACTTCACCTGCCGGGAGGCCTATCTCATCGAGAACGGGAAAAAGACGACCCCGGTCAAGGGGGCCACGCTGATCGGCAATTGTCTCGACGTCATTCAGGGCATCGACGCGGTCGGGAACGACCTGGATTTCGGGCCGGGGATCTGCGGCAAGGGCCAAGCGGCCGAAGTCGCAGCCGGCCAGCCCACGGTCAGGATCCGGGGCATCAACGTCGGCGGCTCGCGCGCGAGATAGGCCGGAGAAAGGACAAGGACCATGGACATCAAGGGAATAGCCGAACAACTGGTCAAGAGGGGCCTGAAGAAAGGCGCCGACGCGGCGGAGGTCTATATCGAAACGGGCCGGAACCTGAGCCTCGATGTTCGCAAAGGCGATATCGAGACCGTTCAGGAAGCGGCCGCTTCCGGAGCCGGGATCAGGGTCTTCGTCAAGGGGCGGATGGCCTTTGCCAGCTCCAACGACCTCGGGGAGAAGGCCCTCGAGGACGCCGTCGGCCGGGCCATCGAGTTCGCGCGGGTCACCACGGCGGACGCCAATAACATTCTTCCCGACGATCCGGGGACGACTTCGGTCGCCGGGCTCTACGATCCCCACATCGCCCAGGTGCCGATGGACGAGAAGATCGACCTGGCCAAGCGCCTGGAAAAGCTGGCCATGAAGGACCCCAGGATCACCAAGAGCGACGGCGCCAGCTACCGCGAATCCGAAGGCGAGATCGTCATCGCCAACTCGAACGGTCTCCTCAAGAGCTTCCGGTCGTCGGGCTGCGGCTACGGCGTCTCGGTCGTCGCGGAGAAGGGGGAGCAGAAGTCATCGGGCTCCGATTCCTGCAGCCGCCGCTTCTACGGAGATCTCAAGCCCGCCGAAGAGGTCGCCGCCAAGGCCGCCCGGGAAGCCTATGAAACGCTTGATCCGCGGCCGGTCAAGACGCAACGGGCCGCGGTCATCTTCCATGCCGATGTCTCCGGGGCCCTGCTGGGCGGGATCCTGGGGGCGGTCGACGGCGAGCGCGTTCTGCAGGGCGCCAGCTTCCTGGCCAAGAAAATGGGCCAGAAGATCGGCTCCGAGCGGATCACGATCGTCGATGACGGCACGCGCGAGAAGGGGATGGCCAGCGAGCCGTTCGACGGCGAGGGCGTGCCGACCCAGAAGAGGATCATCGTCGACCAGGGAGTCCTGAAGGGCTTCCTGTACAACACCAGCGTGGCCAAGCGCGCTGGCGTCCGGAGCACGGGCAATGCCTCGCGGGAAGGCTTCGGCAGCCTGCCCGGGATCGGGCCGCACAACTTCTTCATGGCGGCCGGCGGGGCCAGGCTGGAGGACGTCATCGGGGCCACCCAGTCGGGACTCCTGGTCAAAGGCGTCACGGGCTACGGGATCAATCCGGTCAACGGCAACTTCAGCGGTGGCGCGTCCGGATTCTGGGTCGAGAACGGCAAGATCGCCTTTCCCGTGAGGGGCCTGACGATCGCCGGGACGGCCGAAGAGATCCTTAACGGCATCGACATGGTCGCCGACGACCTGGATCTGAGCCTGACGATGGCCGCCCCGACGCTCCGCGTCAAGCTCCTCCAGATCGGCGGGGAATAGCGCCCATGCCACAAACACCACACACCGACCAACAGCACCGCGCCATCTTGCTGAGCATTGCCCAGAGGGCGATGCAAGAAAGAGGCTTGCTCCCCGACTTTTCGGCCGCGGTGCTCGCCGAACTCGACAAGATCGAAGCCCCGGCGAGCATGCGTGGCGAGTCCGCAGGCGATCCCTCGGGGATCCGCGATCTGACCGGCGTCCCCTGGGCTTCCATTGACAACGATGACTCGCGCGATCTGGATCAGCTTACGGCCGCCGAAGCCCTGCCCGGAGGCCGCGTGAAGATCCGCGTGGCCGTGGCCGACGTGGACGCGCTGGTCAAGGACAGTTCGGCCATTGACGGACATGCGCGCTTCAACACGACGTCGGTCTACACCGCGGCCAAGATCTTTCCGATGCTGCCTGAGAAGCTGTCCAACGGTCTCACATCCCTGAATCTCGATGAGGAGCGGCTGGCCGTTGTCGTAGACATGGCGATCGGTGCGGACGGCTCCTTGCAGGACTCGGATATCTACCGGGCGCGCGTCCGCAATCAGGCCAAGCTCGCTTATAACAGCGTGGGAGCCTGGCTGGAAGGCCACGGCGCCGTCCCCGGGGGGATTACGGCCGTCAATGGGTTGGCGGAGAATCTGCGCGTCCAGGACCGGGTCGCCCAGAGCCTGAAGGATTTGCGGCAGGCCCAAGGTGCGCTGAGTCTGGAAACCCTCGAGGCGAAAGCGGTCTTTGACGGCGACCAGATCCGAGATCTCGAGGTCGAACGGAAGAACCGCGCCAAGGAGCTTATCGAAGATTTCATGATCGCCGCCAACGGCGTGACCGCCCGCTATCTCGCGACAAAGAACTTCCCTTCCATCCGCCGGGTCGTGCGCACGCCCAAACGCTGGGACCGGATTGTCGAACTGGCCCGGGAACACGGATATCGGCTGCCCGATGATCCGGACCCTGGGGCGCTGGATCAGTTCCTCGTCAAAGAAAAAAACGCCGATCCGCTGCGCTTCCCCGACCTCTCCCTGGCGGTGATCAAGCTTCTGGGAGCGGGCGAGTATCTGGCTGAACGGCCCGGCGACACGGCTCCAGGGCATTTTGGCCTGGCGGTCAAGGACTATGCCCATTCCACCGCCCCGAATCGCCGCTATACCGATCTGATCACGCAGCGATTATTGAAGGCCGCCATGGCCGGCGAAGCCGCGCCGTATGATTTTGCCAAACTCGATGTGCTGGCCAAACATTTCACCACCGAAGAGGATGCCGCGAATAAGGTCGAACGGCAGGTCGGCAAGTCCGCGGCCGCGCTTCTCCTGGAATCGAGGATCGGCGAACAGTTTGACGCCCTCGTCACGGGGGCTTCTGATAAAGGCACCTGGGCCAGATTGCTCACCTTCCCTGTCGAAGGCCGGGTCGTGCGCGGGTTCGAGGGCATCGATGTCGGCGACCGGATTCGCGTGCAGCTCCTCGCTGTGGACGTCGAGCGGGGATTTATCGATTTCGGGAAGATCGGTTCATCTAGAGACCGATGATCCGGTTGGCGCCTTTAAGCGCCTATTCGAATATTCAGAGCTTCAATTTTGCGAACTTGAGGTTCAAGACCCTCCCCGTCGAAACCGTAAAACCGGTGATCCCGCCGTTCCCATCCCGCTGGAACCGGATCTTCATGAAGCCGCCGGCGAGGAACAGATCTTTCTTCTGGGCCATGGCCGGGACGTCCTCGCCCCGCCTGTCCCGGACCGAGAGCGCCCCGGATTTGATGACGAGGTCGTAGCGGGTATCCAGCTCGCCGGAATAGTATGACCCCGCATACTCTCTGAGCATGTCCTCCGTCGGCGAAAAAGGTTCCATCCATTTCCCGACGACCGTGGGCTCGTTCGTGACGGCGACGGTCATGGTTTCGTAATGCGTCCCCGCCTTGTCTGAAAAGGTGACCCGTACGCTATCCGGCGTGTCCTTCATCATGAATTCCGTCGCGGCGACCGCGGCCAGCTCCGATTTATTGTCCTCGGATCGGACGTACATCAGTTTGTCCTTGTCCAGGACGATCTTGCGTACGACTTGAGTGGCCTCGATCCAGTACGTCCCCTGAAAGACTTCCAGGCTCTTCGCCGGCAGGCTGACCGGCTTCGGCGCCGGCTTGGCCGAAAGCGGCTTGGCGCCCACGGGGCCGGGTTCCTGCGGCTTAAGCCGCGAGGCCAGGTAGATATCGGCGATCTGGCGGGACACGGCCCCCGGGTTGAACGACGCGAGGTTCGAGAAGATCGCCACGCCAAATCTCTCGCCCGGGAAGTATATCACGTTGCTGCGGAATCCCGCGTCCCCGCCGTCGTGACCGATGAACTTCAGCCCCTTGTA
>JADGNU010000190.1 GCA_017883305.1 Candidatus Aminicenantota bacterium
AAAAGCATGGCGAGATTCGCGAGGGTCGTCGTCCCGGGGTGCCCCCATCATCTGATCCAAAGAGGCAACAGACGCCAACGCGTCTTCTTCTCTGATGAAGACAAAGCCTTCTACCTCACTTTGCTGGGTCGGCAGGCCAAGAGATGCGGCATCTCCATATGGGCATTCTGCCTGATGGAGAACCACGTTCACGTCATCGCCGTTCCCGCGTCCAAGGACAGCTTTGCGCGCGGGTTCGGGGAAGTCCAGCGAAAGTATACGCTGGTTATCAACACCCGGGAAAACTGGAAAGGATTCCTATGGCAGGGGAGGTTTATCTCCTATCCACTCGACGAACGACATTCCTACGCGGCCGTCCGATATGTCGAGAGGAATCCTGTCAGGGCGGGCATGGTCAAACGCGCTGAGATGTATGAATGGTCGAGCGCCGGCGCCCATGTCAGGAGGGAAGCTCATCCGCTGCTATCCGTCTGCCCTATGGGGACAGCCATCGCGGATTGGTCGGCTTACTTGGGCCAGACCGACAGCCCTGAGGACATTGAAGATTTCATTCGGCACGAACGGACGGGCCGTCCTCTCGGCGGTGAGGATTTCATCAAGCGGCTTGAGGCGTTGACGGGCCGCGTCCTCGCGCCAAAGAAGAAAGGGAGAAAGAAAAAAAATGGGGAATAGGTATTGTGTCCCCCATTTTATCGGATGTTCACCATGACCCAGAGCAGGAAGATGATGACACCGACGAGGAGCCAGCTGCCGCCGAAGCCCAGGATGTCGATGAGCTTCGGCTTCATGATCTCCCAGTTCGATCCCGGCTTGAGCTTCCGGGCTTCGATCTCCTCGTAGTGCTCGACCGCGTGGCGCAGGGCCCGCTCTTCTTCCTCCGGAGTCGGCTGGACCGGCGTGTGGACCCTGGCGAAGAAGCGGTCGAGGTCGGGCTTGGGCACGGGCTTCGTGAAAGCGCTCAGCAGGAAAAGCAGGATGAACGGGAACACGGCGTCGAAGCCGAACCGTACGGCGCTCAGCTGGGCCTTGGAGAAGCCGGTGAAATCGATCCCCAACCAGCTCACCACCCAGAGCTCGGCGTGGAAGCGGCCGATCCCGACCTTTGCTGACGCCGGATCCTTGGGATCGCTCAAAGCGACCTTCTCGTAGAAGATGCCCTGGGGCGGACTCGTGTGTTCTTTGCGGATGACTTCGCCGACTTGAGCCGCCCGCGCCGCCTCAACGTCCTCGCGGACGGCCTGGGTTGTAATGGTGACCGTTTGCGCCCGTGTCTCGCGCAGAAAGCCCGGCTTCGTCCTCGCCCATTCGAGCGATTGGAAGACGTTGGGGATGAGGGCGTAGATGGCGAAGCAGACAAAGACCTGGGCGATGACGGCGGATTTCGTCACCCGCCTCCAGAGGAAGCCGAGCCAGATCGCCGCGCCGAAGATGGCCGGCAACGAGATGAAGTACTTGAACATGTCGAGCAGATTGCCGATAAAGAGAGCCACGCCGACGCCGCCCAGCAGGGTGACGCCGATGGCCACGCGCCCGACGTTGATCAGGTGACGGTCCGATTTGGGCTTGACGAAGGGCTGATAGAGGTTGCGGATGAACAGGGCCGAGTATGAGACGCTCGACCCGGCCAGGCTCGACATCTTCGCCGACAGCACCCCGGCCATCATCAGCCCGATCGCGCCCGGGAAGAGGAGGTCCATGGTCATGTGGCCCCAGATGAGGTCGGGGTCGTGGAGCTGGCCCGAGTAGAGGGCGATGGCCAGGAGCCCGGTCAGGGCCCAGAAGATCATGATGAAGCGCTTGAAGAACATGCCGCTGATCATGCCGACGCGGGCGGTCATCTCGTTCTTGGCCGAGCCGGCCGTCTGCATGCCCGTGGCCACGGCGATGATGGAGACCAGGTTGGCCAGGACCATGGCCAGGATCGTGTACCAGGCGTACTCGCTCGTCGCCGCCGACCCGAACAGCTTGAACATGAAGTCCGGGACCGCGGCGTGCAGGCCGGCGAACCCGCCGATGCGGTGCAGGGCGATGGGAATGAGCATCAGCGAGAAGGTCGTCAGCAGGAACCCCTGGAGGACGTCGGTGATGGCCGCGGCGAAGAAGCCGCCCATCATCGTATAGATGGCGACGATCACCGTATAGATGAGGTAGATCGAAACGGAATCGGTATAAGAGATGAAGGCCTTGAGCTCGCCTTTCTTCTGCCGCTCGCCGAGCTCGGCCAGGCGGGACGCGTCGACCGGATCGAGCTCGGTCTTGTCCGCCTTCGTCAGCAGGGCCCGGTATTCGTTAAATAAATCCACGCTCTGCCTCTCGGCGACCGTGTATTTTACGGCGGGCTTGGGCGTCAGGGCCATCATCGTCTTGGCCGCGACCATATAGCCGACGCCGTTGCCCAGGAAGGCCATGAACAGGGTGAAAACGGCAAAGGCGGCGCCGAGGAAGCGGCTCTTGAACCGCTCGGTGAAGTAATCACCGATCGTGACCAGCCGGATGCGGCGGAAGAAGGCCGTCGTGAACCAGTAGAACGGCGTCAGGAAGAGGACCAGGTACTGGATCCACATGCCGCCGATGCCCTGGCGATAGACCTCGCGGGAGACGACGACGGCCTGGTCGGCGTTGGTCGAGGTCCCGAGGTTGAGGAAGAACTGATAAAACTTGCCCAGCCGCCGGCCGGCGATATAGAAATCCTCGGTCGTCTTCGTCCGGCGCGAGGCCCGCCAGCCGAGCCAGAGCACGACCAGAATGAAAACGAGAACGATCGTGAAATCGAGGATATGCAAACCGAATACTGTCATATTAATTCGGGGACATGATACCTATTCACCAATTTCACCATAGGCTCTTGGTATGTGAGTGTTTCAAGAAGGCGCCAAAGAATTGGGGAATAGGTATTGTGTCCCCCATTTAAAAGTTACCGGAGTACTTGAGCCAGAGGTCTTCGCCGAGCTTCCAATAGGCGGCGACGGCCTTGTCGGCCTGATCATGCGAGTATTTCGTCAGGAATTCCCGGGCCTTCGTCGCGTCTTTCTTGTAGAGGGCCAGCGCCTCTTCCTCGACCTTGGCCTGGTCGGCGAAGGCCTTGTCCTCGATCGGTCTCCAGACCTTCTCGACGTCCTGAGATATCTCCTGGAAGCGGAAATTGGCCAGGCGGCTGACCGTGCGGAACGCCCACCAGGCGCACTCCCGGCTGAAGGCCCAACGGCCGTCGACCATGTAGGACGCCGGCATCTGGGTGATGCCGATATAGAAAGGAAGGTGCGGGGTCGTCGCCGGATTGTCGTAGCCGAGCCAGACGAGGCCGCCGATCGGTCCGGGCAGCCAGTCGCGCGACTGCGTGATCTGGAGGTAGGTCGCCGCGGGGGAGCAGATCGTCCGCTCCCTCTTCAGGCGGAACAGGGCGAGGGTATCGCCGTTCATGAACGGCGTCGCGATGGGGCTCTTGACGGTCTCCCCTTTCCGGTTGACCGCCGTCAGCGTCCGGGTCATGTCGTAATCGGTTCCCCCGTAGGTGTCCCTGAAGATAGCCAAAACGTCGGCGACGCTGACTTTTTTGTCGGGCTTGACCGAAAAGGGAAAGTTCTCGGACTCGGGATTGAGCTTGAGCGACGGCGCGAGCAGGCTCAGGACCCGCCACTCGCGTCGCCGGCAATAGAGGCTCGTCCGTGAATCGGGGTCATAGGCGTAGGTGAACTCGAAGGGCTTGCCGCTCGCCTTCGACCAATAGCCCATCTCCTCGGCCAGCGCGGTGACGTTGGCCGAGGCCATATAAAAGTCGCTGTTCGAGAGGTCGATCTCGCGGATCCGGCCGGCGTTGGCGGAAACTCCGATCTCGTCGTCCGGGACGCGCTGGGCCGCCCACACGGCGCCCTTCTTGCCCTTGCCCGGGCCGTGGATCTCGAAATGCCAGACCTCCTTCGGATCGGCGAAGGTGAAGCATTCGCCCCAATCGTTGTAGCCGGAGGACTTGGTCAGCTCATCGGCGACGCGGATGGCCTCGCGGGCGGTCTTCGCCCGTTCGAGGACGAGCCGGTAGAGCTCGGGCGCATCGATGATGCCGTTCTCGCTCATGAGCTCGCGGCGGCTGCCGATCGTCGTCTCGCCGATGGCCAGCTGATGCTCGTTCATGATCGGGTAAGCCGTGTTGAGGAAGGCGTAGGTCTCGGCGACCTGAGGGATCTCGCCCGTCTCCAGCCGGTCGGGATCGTTCGGCCCCTTGGTCCGCTTGGGCTCGTAATAGACCTTGGCCATCTCGCCAGGCTTGTGCTTAATATTGGGGACGATGGTCATCCAGGTCCGGTCGGTGCCCGAGTCGCAGGAATGCGACGTCATCGTCGAGCCGTCGACCGAGGCCAGCCGCCCGACCAGAATGCTGGTGCAGGAATCGAACTCGAACGGACCGTTTTCGCTGTCGGCCGGAGGCTGCGCAGCCGGCAGGAACGACAGGGTCAGGACGGCCAGTCCCAGGATGACATAAGACAGGGATCTCGATCGTTTCATCGCGCGTCTCCTCCCGGGCGTTTATAGCACGCCCTCCTGGCGATGGTCAATCGACCCGGGCTCAGCGGCACGATGAGGACAAAACAGAAACGTCCCCATTTTCGAGCGCAAAGGGATTGAAGTCAGTAAGTTCTGACCAGCGGGAAGAAACGAGATGTCGCCGGGCTTACGACTTCTTGCCGAGCTTTCGCTTGGCGAAGAGGCCCAAGGAAACAAGTCCGGCCCCGAGCAAGGCCATGGCGGCGGGTTCCGGCGCCGAGTAGAAATGATCCGGCCGCCCTCCCCGCCGGTGACGCAGACCCGAGTCCGCGGCGCTGACGGATGAGGCGACGACCCAGAGCAGGACGCACAGACCACCGAAGATCCCGGTCGCTTTTTTCATGACAACCCTCCGCTTTTGCATCTTCTTCTCGAACCTGCCGATCTGGCCCATGGCTCACGTCTAGAGTGAGGGATGTCCTCCTCCCTGACATCACCGCAGGGGACTATTTCCGAGGTGATATTTTGATGGCCCGACTCACCCTTAGGGGTGAGCCGCGAAGGGTGCAAGGCGAGGGGAAGGACGACGCTCCGGATTGACGCGCCCGGGCGTCTCTGCTATACGATGTCATCCATGTCCGACTCGGCTTCGCTCTCCCGCTCGCTCGGCGAGATCCTCGCCGCGGCTTCGGGATTGGCCTGGGCGGTGGCGGTCGTCCTTTTCCGGATCAGCGGCCGCACCATCCACCCGGTCGGCCTCAACCTGGCCAAGACCGTCCTGGCTCTCGCCGTCATGGTGCCGACGCTCCTCGTCCTGGGCGAACCGCTGGCGCCGGCCGTGCCCTTCGCGACAACCGGCCTGCTCCTTCTTAGCGGCATCCTCGGCATCGCTGTCTCGGACACGCTCTTCTTTTATGCCCTTAACCGGCTCGGCGCCAGCCTGACCGCGATCGTCGACTGCTTCTACAGCCCTTTCGTCATCGCGTTGTCATTCGTCCTTCTCGGCGAGCGTCTGACGCTCGTTCAACTCGTCGGGGCCGCTCTCGTCTTGTCCGCCGTCCTGACGCTCTCGAAAGAGGGCAGGCTCGAGAAGATCGGCCGGAAGGACCTGGCCCTCGGCATCCTCTTCGGCATCCTGGCGATGTTCTT
>JADGNU010000191.1 GCA_017883305.1 Candidatus Aminicenantota bacterium
TTTCGGCCCTCGGCTATGTCGGTACGCCGGTCTCATCCCGAAAGGCCTCGGCGGGGAGCGGCCCGCTGGCCGACCCCAAGGACAAGCTCCACGTTTTCATTGACGTTTCCCGAGCGGGGGAGCTCATTCTCGACGAAAAATACTCTGACGCGGTGACCTCCCTCGAATCAGCGCTTCGGGAAGAGCCGACCATTCCCCAGGCCCTGCTGCTCATCTCGACCTGCTATGTCGAGCTGGGCCGCCCGGAAGAGGCCAAGGCCAAGCTGGATATCCTGCTCAAGGAGGATCCCGAGAGCGTCCAGGGATTGATCAGCCTGGCCAACATCCTGCTCGACGAGGGGAAGAAAGAGGACGTCATCGCGATCTGCAAGAGGGCCCTGTCGGTCGACGACAAAAACACGCAAGCCTATACGATTATTGGCGATGTCTATATGTCACAAGTCGAATATATCGAAGCCCTGCCGTATCTCGAGAAGGCCGTCGAAATCCAGCCGAAGATCACCCGGACCCGGCTCACCCTGGCCGCCTGCTTGGTCGGGGCGAAACAATACGACCGGGCCCAGGCCGAGTTGGCGACGGTCCTCGCAGATTCACCGAAGTTCCCGTTGGCCAACTATAACCTGGGCCTGCTCTACGAGGAACAGGGCCGTCTCGAGGAAGCCCGGACAGCCTACGAGACGGAGGTCGAGAACTTTCCTCGGGGCTACAAGGCCCGGTTTAACCTGGGCCGGGTCCTCTTCCGGCTGGGTGACAAAGCCCGGTCCCTCGCCGAGATGAGGGAGGTCGTCAAGCTCGTCCCTGATCTCGCGGAAGGGCATCTCATGCTCGGCCGTAGCCTGCTCGACGCCGGCGACCCGCTCGACGAGGTCCAGGCCGAGATCACGAAGGGGCTGTCGCTCGCCGAAACATCCGAGCTCAAGGCCCTGGGCTATTTTCTCCTGGCCGACGTCTACAACCGCAGGGGCGACAGGGCGAGAATGAGCGACGCGCTCGACAAAGCGAACTCATATAAATCCCGCAAGGAGTAGATCATGAAGAACCGTCACAACCTCTTTTTGGGAATCTCCGCCGTCCTGGTCGCCCTCTTCCTGGCCGCCCCCGTCTTTGGCCAGTACCGTGAATATTACATCATCGGCAAGGTCGTGGATCCGCAAAAGAACCCGCTCGAAGGCGTAGAGGTCAGCCTCCGCGATGTCGAATCCAGCCGCGGCTTCACGATGAAAACAAAGAAGGATGGCGCGTTCAAGTTCGCCGGGCTGCCGCGCGGAGATTACAGGGTCGTCTTCAAGAAGGCCGGCTACGCGGTGAAGGAAGATCAATGGAAGCTCCTGACCCCGCAGGACAAGATGGAGAAGGTCGAGATCCCGACCGTCGTGATGGCCACGGAGGAGCTCGTCCAACAGGTCGAGCGACTCAAGGAAGCCGAGGCCGGCGTCAAGGCCGGATCCGAGAAGATCCGCCTGGGTGATTTCGACGGCGCTTTGGCCGACCTCAAGGCCGTTCTCGACAAGAACCCGCAGGACCCGAACGCTCTTTACCTCTTAGGCATGGCTTATCTCCGGAAGAACATGCTGGCCGAAGCCACGGCCGCCTTCCTGAAGGTCACGGAGCTGAGCCCGAAGTTCGCCGCCGCGTTTTACCAGCTGGGCGTCTCCTACCAGAGGCAGGGCCAGCTGGAGAAAGCCCTGGTGGAGTACGAGAAGTCCATCGCCCTGGACGCCAGCAATCCCGACCTTCTTTACAACGCCGGCCTCATCCTCTTCGGCCTGAACCGGATCGACGAAGCCATGGCCTATTTCGAGAAGGCCCTGGCCCTGCGGCCGGACGACCCGGCCTACCTGGAGATGGCCGGCCGGTGCTACATCAACAAGGCCGATTTCCCCAAGGCCATCGATTACCTGGAGAAGGCCAAGGCCGGCACGGTCGATGCCGACCGGATCAAGTTCCTGGCCGACCTCATTGACACCCTGAAGGCCCAGATCAAGAAATAGGGGGAGAATCTTGACATGCACCGGCGGAAATGATTAAAATCCGGGCCAGGGAATAAATGTCCAGGTTGAGTTCTGTATGATGAACGCTCAGTTGCTTCGTTCATATTCTAATTATGGATAACCGTGCGGAGGTGAAAAGAGGCCGTGCTCTAACTATTCCAGTCCAAAAAGGCCGTTCCCGACGGCCCCCGACCGCAGGGAACAGAGACTGAGTGTGGACAGAGAGACAGGAGAAAGAAAGCACATGGCGAAAAAATTCCTGCTAACGATGGTGGCTCTGGCGGTCGGCCTGGCTTTCGTCACGGTGAGCGATGCCCGAGCTCAAGCCATTTTGGAAGGGAAGCTCACGGGAACGATTTCCGAGGCCTCCGGCGAACCGCTGCCTGGCGTGGCCGTCGAGGTCACCAGCCCGGCCCTGATCTCAGGAAAGCGGGCGACGGTCACCTCCGCCAGGGGCACGTACGTTTTTCTAAATCTGCCCGTCGGGACTTATAAGATCGCGGCCACACTGCCGGGCTTCAAGACCTCCATTCAGGAGAAGATCGGAATCTCGGCGGGCGCTTCGCTCGTCATCGATATGGTGATGCAGCCCGGCGCCATCGAAGAACAGATCACCGTTATGGCCGCGAGCCCGATCGTCGACGCCAAGAGCTCGGCGGTCGAATCCAAGCTCGACGAGGCGATGGTCAGCAGGCTGCCGACGAGCCGGGACGCCTTCTACGACCTCTCGCTGACGACCCCCGGCATGTTCGATCACGGCAGCAGCGGCGGCTGGATGCCCAGCCCCACGGCCTATAGCGGCTCCTCCAACGAGAATGTCTTCCTCGTCAACGGCGTCAACGCGACGAATCCCCGCGGCTCGTCCTTCGGCACCCTTATCCGGGTCAACTACAATGCCGTCGAGGAAGTCCGCGTCGTGGCCCTGGGCTCTAAAGCCGAGTACGGCAGCTTCTCGGGTGCCGCGATCGACGTCTTGACAAAGTCCGGAAGCAACAGCTTCCACGGCAACGCCGCCGCCTATGTCGCGCCGGTCAGGTGGCAAAGGAGCAACCAGCCAACCGATGCGGAAAAATACGGGACGAATTGGCTCTTTGTCGCCGGACCCGGCTCCCCGGCCAACTCTCTTTACGGGGCTCCCCCGGTAAGGGACTACGAGCTGAACGGCACCATCGGCGGCCCGATCCTCAAGGACAGGATCTGGTTCTATGGCGGCTACGATTACTCGAATTCGGTCAGCGAGCGGCCGCGCTGGGCTCTTTTGAGCCACAGCTGGGGCCGCCTGGCCGACCTGAAGATCTCGGCCGAGCCGTTCAAGGGCCACCGGGCCTGGCTAGCCTATCATTATGAGAACAATGCCTCCGACGGCGGCAGCTGGGGCAGCCAGCCTGAATGGGACCTCTCAGCGACCTACGGGGACGCGACGAAGAATAACACCATATCCGGACAATGGCAGTGGCTGCCTTCGAGCACGACCGTCCTCACGGCCAAGTACCTGGGCTACTGGACCAACCAGCTGCCGACCGTCCCCAGCGACGCCCCGGCCAATCCCTGTTATATCAACTGGTGGAAGTGGGCCTCGTACGGCATCAACGGCGCCTTCCCCTATATCGAGGGCTGGAAATCCAACCGGCAGACCATCCAGGCCGACGCCTCCCACTATGCCGAGAACTTCCTGGGCGAGCACGATATCAAGTTCGGCGCCCAGTGGACCAAAGGCCGCAGCAACACCCTCAATGGTTATTTCCAGGGCTATGCGAATTTCCTCTATCCCAGGCCCTGGACCCAGAGCGTCGCCGGCCTCGAAAGCTACTACGGCTACACCGGCCTGGCTTTCTATAATAATCAGTACCACATCAACCCCTTCTTGACCGTCGGCACGTCGGACTCCCTGGCCTTCTTCTTCGACGACCAATGGAACCCGACGAAACGGCTGACCGTCAACCTCGGCCTCCGTTATGACAACATGACGGCGAAGTACGGTAAAGGCGCCGAATGGGCGCCCTTTGCCAACGCGTCCGACGTCAACAATCCGACGGTCATTCGCGTCCGCAACGGCAGCGAAAACATCTTCGACTTCAAGACCTGGTCTCCCCGCCTCGGCCTGACCTATCAGCTGACCAAGGACGCCAAGACGATCGCCCGGGCGAGCTACGGCCGCTACTACATGCCGATCACGGTCGAGTACCTCCGCAGGTTCGGCCCCGACGCTCCCCTCATGACCCTCGTGACACAATTCTATGATCAGATCCCCTTCTCGATCGTCGACGCCAACGGCGACGGCCAGATCGATTCGATCGAGACGCGTGCCGCGGCCCGGTTGATCAAGGACATGACGCCGATCTCAACGACAACCTTCCCGGCAGAGGACAGATTATCCTATAAGCTGAAGACGATGGTCGGGCTCAAAGATCAGTTCACGGACCAGTTCACGTTGAGCCTCGAACGGGAAATCATCAAGGATTTCTCTATCAGCGCCACGTTCATCTACAAGCACTCGGCCGGCCTGTTCGCCAACATTCCGGTCCTGAGGAATAATGGTGTTGGAGCGGGCACTGGCCTGGCCGGAGAAGAATGGCAGTATGACCGTGTGCCGTTCACCGACCTCGACGGAAATACGGTCGAACTCTACAGCATCAAGTGGCTTGATTACGACGGGAACGGCGTGGTTGACGCCGAAGATATCCGCTGGGTTAGCAACAATTCCGACTTCAAAGTCACCAACATGGCGCCCTTCGATGGGGTCAAGCCGAAGCGGGATTTCCAGGGCTACCAGCTCGTCTTCAACAAACGTTATTCGAACCGCTGGCAGTTCCTCGGCTCGCTCCTGTTTAGCCATTCGAGCGGCATGGCCAACCGGATCTACAACCAGGATATGAACTTCGAAGGCCCGATGGTCACGGACAACAACTGGATGAGCTCGTTGAACTACACGATCAACAACATGACCGGCCCCCTGCCCTTCACGCCAAAGTTCGAGTTCAAGCTCTCCGGGTCCTATACCATCCCGGGCATCGACGTCGATCTCGGCGCTCGCTTCAGGATGCACACGGGTCGCCCGGTCTGGGAGCTCGAAGGCGGTATCCCCATGCATACGGTCAATGCCAACCCTCCGGGAGGCATCATCGGCGTCGGCATCGGGGCTATCGTCGGGAGGGATAAGCCCGATTACCTGCCGACGCAGACCATCGTCGATTTCCGCGTCGAGAAGGCTATCCGCCTGGCCAGGTATGGCTCCATCCACCTGATCCTCGACGCCTTCAACCTGTTCAACTCCAACACCCCGACCGCCATCGACTACCAGTTCGAGTTCGGCAAGATCGGAGGCATCATCGAACCCCGGACGTTCCGGCTGAGCCTCATGTACCAGTTCTAGGCGGACACACGAGCAGATCTCCGGAGCCCGGAGGGCCGACGCCCTCCGGGCTCTTTCTTTTTTGGAAGACCGGGGACAGGGAAATCGGGGACATGAACGAATTCTCTGGAATTCGTATCGTGCCCCCGATTTCCCCGCGTGTCCCGATTTCCGGTGGTGTCCCCGATTTCCCTGTCCCCGATTTCCCGATTCGGGCAGGTTGTCGAAAGAAGTCGAATCGGCTAGAGTAGAATGATGAGGTCCTTATGAGATACTC
>JADGNU010000001.1 GCA_017883305.1 Candidatus Aminicenantota bacterium
CCCGCCGACTTGACAGTCCCTTGTGACGTTTCCTATCATGCGGGCTGTCATGGATACTGATCAGGGGCCCGATAACGGCCTGGCGAGCCGATCGATAGTCGCCGCGTCCTGGGAATTCGGCTCCGTCATCGGCCAGGCGGCCATGCAGTTGGCCGTAATGACCATCCTGGCCCGGCTCATCCCCCCGGCGGAATTCGGCCTTTATGCGATCGTCAACATCTCCATCGTGCTGATCTCGCTCGTGGCCGAGATCGGCGTCGGCACGGCCGTCGTCCAAAGGAAGACGCTGACGGACGGTTTCCTGCACACGGCCTTTCTGACATCGATCGGGCTGGGCCTGCTGGGCACCGTCGTCACCTGGCTGGCGTCGCCGCTCATCGCGGGCTTCTTCAAGCAGCCGGGGGTCGTCCCCATGGTCCGGGCCGCGGGCTTCGCGCTGTTCATCACCGGGTACGTCGTCGTCGCGCAATCGCTTCTCGAGAGGGAGTTGCTCTACAAGAAGCTCGCTGTCATCAACGTCGTCTCGTACGCCATCGGATACGGCTGCGTCGGCACCGTCCTCGCCCTCTTGCGGGTCGGCGCTTGGGCCATCGTCTTCGCGTCCCTGGCGCAGAACCTTATCCGGGCGCTGATGCTTATCCGGATGACCAAGGGGAAGAAGACGAGGGCCAAGGCCTTCTCCAAGATCGATTTCAAGGAGATCCTGCGCTTTTGCACGGGCGTCAGCATCGGCAAGATCTTCAACAGTCTCGCCCAGCAGATCGATTTCCTGGTCGTCGGCCGGATCATGGGGGCCATCCCCCTGGGGCTTTATCAGATGGGCAACCAGATCATGGATCTGCCGCGGCGCTTCCTGGTCGGCGTCATCGACCGGGTGATGTACTCGGCCTTCACGCGTATCCAGGACGATGAAGCCCGGAGGCGGAGGGCGTACGTCCAATCGCTCGAGTTGGCCAACGTCGTCCTCCTGCCCCTGGCCGCCTTCATGATCATCATCGCGCCCGAAGCCGTGGCCCTGGGCCTGGGGGACAAGTGGAAGGACCTTGTGCCCCCGCTCCAGATCATGCTGCTGCAGGTCCCGCTGCGGGCGTCCGTCCGGATGGGGGACATCACGGGGACCGCCATGGGCCGGGTCTACACGATCGGCGGCCTGAAGTTCCTCTACGCCGGCATGATCGGGATCGCGGCCTTCGCCGGGGTCCGATGGGGGCTCATCGGAGTGACCCTCGCCGTCACCCTTGCGGTGCTCGTGAACCTGGTCATGATGGTGCGGTTCACCATGACCTATGTGGACGTCTCCGTGGCGGACTATTTGCGGACATGGCTGCCCGCGGTCTGGATGGGGGCCGTCGTGGCCGTCGGGGCGATCCCCTGCGCCTGGATCATGAGGCACCAGTTCGGCTCGAACATCCTTACGGCGATCGCCGTGACCCTGGTGACCGCCCTTCT
This sequence comes from Candidatus Aminicenantota bacterium, assembly GCA_017883305.1. Classification (GTDB taxonomy): domain Bacteria; phylum Acidobacteriota; class Aminicenantia; order Aminicenantales; family Saccharicenantaceae; genus RBG-16-66-30. The sequence goes on from JADGNU010000001.1 coordinate 1,450, forward strand.
TGTCACCTTGACCGTTTGGGGCCGGCCCAGGACGATCGGCGCCTCGGCGCTCCAGGTCATCATGGACTTCGGCCGCCGCTTTCCTTTCCTGGCCCGATTCTGCTCGGCCTTGCAGAAACGGGCCGGCGGAGGGACGGCGCCGTGAGGGTCGTCCTGGCCGGCTACAACGTCGACAGCACCGTCCTCGACGAGCTCAAGAGGAATTCGCCCGCCCGCGAAGACGTGACCCCCGAGACGCTCTCGGCGGCGTACGCCCGCATTTCACGCGATCCGCGCCCGGTCGACGAGCTGCGGGCGTCGGCCCGGGCCGAAGTCGAAAGGACCCGGAGGTCCAACCAGTCCATCATCTTCAAGATGGGGCACCACTCCGTGGCCGAGCACGCCGTCTTCAATTTCGATGTCATCGGGGTCAGCCGGCTGGCCATCGAGGAGATCGAGCGGTTCCGGCTGATGTCCTTCACCGAGAAATCGCAGCGGTACATCATGCTCGGCCAGGACTTCGTCATCCCGGAGGAGGTCCGGCGGGCGGGCCTGGAGCGGATCTTTGTCGGGACCGTCAAGGCCCAGAACGCCCTGTACCATCGGCTTTACGCGCGTCTCAAGCCCTTCGTCTTCGCCAAGCATGCCGAGGCCGCGGCCGAACCCAAGAACCACGCCGTTCTCGAGGGCTGGGCCAAAGAGGACGCCCGATACATCGTCAGCCTGGCTACCGAAGGCCAGCTCGGCCTGACGGCCAACGCCCGCAGCCTCGAGCTCCTGCTCCGCCGCTTTGCCGCCAAGGGCCTGGCCGAGGTAAGGGCGCTCAATGCCCGGCTCTATGAGCTGGCCAAGGCGGTCGCTCCATCCATCATCCTCTTCACCGACCCGAGCCCTTTCGACGCCGAGACTTACGCAGACCTGGCCTCGGCCGCCGCCGGATGGACTTCACGAGCGGGGAGAGCCCCAAAGAGGGGAAGCGTTCCCAGAGCGGTCGCGCTGGCCGAAGCCCCCGTGGACGGGGACACCCGGCTACGCCGGCGCGTTCAACGAAGCGTCGTTTTAGCCGAAGCCCCCGCTGACGGGGACACGAGGGTCATCGCCGCCCTGCTCCATTCGGTCACACGTCTCTCGTACAAGGAATGCCTCGCCCGGGCCGGAAAGGCCAAGCCGGCGGCTCGGGAAGACATCGTCCGCCGGGCCCTCGGGCGCATGGAGTTCTACGACTTTCCGCCGCGCGAATTCGAGCATGCGGATCTCGCCTATGACCTCGTCCTGTCCGCCTCGTGCTTCGCCCAGCTCAAGCGTCATCGGATGGCCACGCTGACCTGGCAGCGGTACGACCCCGCCCTGGGCGTGACCGTCCCTCCCTCGATCATCGAAGCCGGGGCCGAGAAGGAATTCCTGGCCGTCATCGACCGGACGAACGAAACGCACGCCCGGCTCGAAGGGCACATCGGCCCGGCCGCCGATTACGTCCTGACCAATGCCCACAGGCGCCGGGCCCTCCTCAAGGTCAATGTCCGCGAGCTCTACCACATCTCGCGCCTGCGCCAGGACGCCACGGCCCAATGGGAGATCCGGAGGATCGCGGCGGAGATGTCCCGACTGGCCGGCAAGGTCATGCCCCTTTCGTGTCTTCTGCTCGGTGGCAAGGACGCGTATCCCGGCGTCTACGCCTCGGTCTTCGGCCGGCCGCCGAAGATGGCCCCGCCCGGGATCTTTAGATAGGCGCCAGGTCCGGCTTCCGGCGGACGGCCAACAACGCCGCTGCGAACGTCACGGCCGCCCCCACGCCCCTCACAGCGTCGACCGGGGATACGCCATGCCAGACGAGGCCCCGGGCGACATCGACCGCGTGGAAGGACAGCACCCCGGCGAACGAAACGGCCAGGTAGGCCGCGAGTCCGATCCCGGCCCACCACAGGAACCGATGCGAGCCCGGCTTTCGCGTCGCTCTTATAAAGAGGATGAAGAGTCCGAGGGACCCTGCGGCCATCGCGGCCATGATAGTCTTCTGGAACGGCCGCCGCAGCTCGTAGACGCCTTGCTGTTCCGCCAATCGCCGGCCCCAAGCGGTTACGTGGCCGGCGATCCCGGAGATCTCCACGGCCGCCCCGAGGGCCAGCAGCGCGGCGAACACGAGCCAGATCGTCCGTTCTCCCGCCTCTCCGGGAAGCGCGGCCGCCTTCGACCGGCCTCCGGCCTTGACCGCGGCGAGCGCCGCCGCGAGAAGGAGAGCGCCGAGGACGGGATGGACCCAAACCGAGGGACGGCCCCGCGGCCGGACGGGTCTCGCCGTCTTCCTGGCCGATTCCGCGGCGGTCGGGTAGCGATAGACCGGCGTCTTCCGGAGAGCGGCGACAGCCGCCGGCGCGCCCTCCCGGACGACCGGAATATATTTCGTTGTGGCGGCCCGCGTCCCGTCCTGCCACTTGCCCGTCGGGCTCAGATAGACGAGGGCGAAGGCATAGGCCATGTCCTCGTGCTCGGGTACCGTGAAAACGAAGGTGTAGGTTTTCCCGGCCACCGCGGGCTGCGGCGGTCCCGAGGAGGCGAGATGTCCCCAGCCCTTCCTCTCGGCGTTGGCGTGATGGAGCGTGCAGTCGATCTCGCCGGGTCGGGCCGACTTCACGAGCCTGACCCGGAATTCGATCGGACGGCCGACGACGGCGGTTTCCGGCCCTTCGATCATGAGCCAGCCCGGCCGGTCTTCCGTGAGATCGAGCACGACCCAGGTGGCGGCGTAGACCAGAACCAGCGCGGCGGCCGCGGCAACGATCAGCCGGCGTCGGTAACGGTCGTTCGGCATGCGAGCCTCGCGCGGCCGCATCGTCTCACGCGCCGTGTTCGAGGATGAAGACGCGCCGTCCCCGGACCTCGATCCGCCCGTCGAAATAGAGGCCGCCGGCCTGGGGATAGATCTTGTGCTCCTCGACGAGGATGCGGGCCGCCAGCGTCTCCTCGGTGTCGTCCTGAAGCACTGGGACGACGGCCTGGAGGATGATCGGGCCCATGTCGACCTCGGCGGCGACGAAGTGGACCGTGCAGCCGGAGAACCTGACGCCCCAGTCGATGGCCCTCTGCTGGACGTGGAGGCCGGGGAAGGAGGGCAGGAGCGCCGGGTGGATGTTGACGATGCGGTACTTCAAAGCGTCGCACAGCGCGGGCGTCAGGACCCTCATGTAGCCGGCGAGGCAGACGAGATCGATGCGTCGGCTCTCGACCTCGCCGATGACGGCCCGGTCGTAGTCCTCGCGCGAAGCGAAGAGCTTGGGATCGAGGAAGAGCGTCTCGAGGCCCCACTCGCGGGCCCTGAGGAGACCCGGGGCGTCGGCCTTGTTGCTCAGGACGAGGGCGATTTCCGCGCTGATATCGCCCCGCTCGACAGCCTCGCGGAGGGCCATGAAGTTCGAGCCCCGGCCGGATAAGAAGACGGCGATGCGCCCTTTCTTTCGCGGACTGCGGAAGACGACCTCTTCCATGATCCCCCCTAGGTCCGGACTTTAAAAAAGGCCGGCAGACTGTCTTTCCAAGCGTGGAAGGCCTCGTCGACCGGAACATGAAGGATCTCACGTCCCGAGCGCCTGACCAGGATCGCGGTCCCGCCCGTGCGCCCGATCGCCTTGGCCGGAACGCCGGCCGCCACGGCTCCCTTGAGCAGTCCCGCGACGTTCGCCCGGCGGCACGTTACGACGATGCGGGACTGGGATTCCCCGAAGAGGAGGGCGTCGTCGCGTCCGGCGTCGTCGAGGTCGATCGCGCAGCCGACCTGGCCTTGGCCGTGGAAGGCGCACTCGGCCAGAGCCACGGCCAGCCCGCCCTCGGAGAGATCGTGGGCCGAGCGGATGAGCCCGGCTTCGATCGAGTCGAGCAGGAATTCCTGGTTGAGCTTCTCCTGCTCGAGGTCGATCGCCGGCGGGGCGCCCGCCTCGAGACCGTGGAAGGTCTTGAGGTATTCGGTGCCGCCCAGCTCCTCCAGGCTCTCGCCGATGAGGACGACCGTGTCCCCGGCCGCCCGGAATCCGGGCCGGACCGCCTTGCGGATGTCCTTGATGATGCCCACGATCCCCAGGACGGGAGTGGGGTGGATGGACAGCCCTTCGGTGTCGTTGTAGAAGCTGACGTTGCCGCCCGTGACCGGGATGGCGAACGTCCGGCAGGCCTCGGCGATGCCGGTGACCGCCTGTTCGAACTGGCCCATGACCTCGGGCTTTTCGGGATTGCCGAAGTTCAGGCAATTGGTGACGCCGATCGGCCGGGCGCCGACGCAGGCGAGATTCCGGCAGGCCTCGGCCACGGCGATCCGAGCCCCCGTCCGCGGATCGAGACGGGTGTAGAGTCCGTTGCCGTCCAGGGTCATGGCCAGGGCTTTCTTCGAGCCCTTGATCCTGAGCACGGCGGCGTCGGCGCCGGGCAGGAAGACCGTGTTCACCTGGACCATGTGGTCATATTGACGGAAGACCCATTGCTTATCGGCGATCGTCGGCGAGGCCAGGATCTTCAGAAAGACATCGCCGAGGTCGGCGGGCAGGGGCAGGACATCGAGGTCCGGCGCCGGCGGGGGAGGGGCGGGGGCGACGATCGGCCGGTTGTAGGCCGGGCAGAGGTTGACGACGGCGTCGACCGGGACGTCGACGACGACCTCGCCCTTGAAGGAGATGCGGGCCCGGCCGCCTTCGATAACTTCGCCGATGACCGGCGCGTCGAGGTCCCACTTGGCGAAGATGGCCTGGACCGCGGCGACCTTTTCCGGCGCGGCCACGAGGAGCATGCGCTCCTGGGATTCCGAAAGAAGGATCTCGTACGGGGTCATGCCGATCTCGCGTTGCGGGACCTTGTCGAGGTCGACGACGATGCCCATGCCGCCCTTGGCGGCCATCTCCATCGTCGAGCAGGTCAGGCCGGCCGCGCCCATGTCCTGGATGCCGACAATGATGCCCCGGTCCATGACCTCGAGACAGGCCTCGACGAGGAGCTTCTCCCTGAAGGGGTCGCCGACCTGGACGTTGGGCCGCTTGTGCTCGGTCTCTTTGCCGAATTCGGCCGAGGCCATGGTCGCGCCGTGGATGCCGTCGCGTCCCGTCTTGGCCCCGACGTAGAGGACCTTGTTGCCCGCGCCCTCGGCCTTGGCGTAGAAGATCTTGTCCTTGTCGGCGAGTCCAAGGCAGAAGACGTTGACCAGGGGATTGAGGGCGTAGCAGGGATCGAAATAAACCTCGCCGCCGACGGTCGGGACGCCGATCGAATTGCCGTAGCCGGCGATCCCGGAGACGACGCCCTCCATGACCGAACGGTTCTTCGGGTCGTCGGGGGGACCGAAGCGCAGCGAGTCCAGCACCGCGATCGGCCGGGCGCCCATGGTGAAAATGTCGCGGAGGATGCCGCCGACGCCCGTGGCCGCCCCTTGATAGGGCTCGATATAGGAGGGGTGATTGTGCGATTCGATCTTGAAGACGACGACTTGGCCGTCGCCGATGTCCAGGATCCCGGCGTTCTCGCCCGGCCCTTGGACGACACGGCTCCCTTCGGTGGGGAGCTTTTTGAGGTGGACGCGCGAGCTCTTGTAGCCGCAGTGCTCGGACCACATGACCGAGAAGATGCCCAGCTCGGTCAGGTTGGGCTCCTTGCCGATGAGCTCGACGATGAGCCGGTATTCGTCTTCGGTGAGGTTGTGCTGATCGAGGAGGGCCTTGTCAATCATGGCGGGCCGCTTTCCCGGCGGCCGGCCGGCGGGCCGGCTTGCGCCGTTCGAGGCTGAGGATGAGGGATTCGAAGATCGTCCGGCCGTCCTCGCTTCCCAGCAAGGCCTCCGAGGCCCGCTCCGGGTGGGGCATCAGCCCGAGGACGTTGCCTTCGGTGTTCCGGATGCCGGCGATGTTGCCCATGGAGCCATTGACGTTGGCCTCCGCGGTGACCGTCCCGTCGGCCTCGCAGTAGCGGAAGACGACCTGCCCGTTCCGCTCGATGTCCCGCAACGTGCGGGCCGGGGCGTAGTAGTTGCCGTCGAAGTGGGCGATGGGGATGCGCAGGACCTGACCCTTCCGGGCCGCCCGGGTGAAATCGGTCTTGGCGTCCTCGACCCGGATGTGGACGTGCTGGCAGAGGAACTTGAGGTCCTTGTTCCGGAGCATGGCCCCGGGGAGAAGGCCGAGCTCGAGCAGGACCTGGAAGCCGTTGCAGATGCCCAGGACGCGCCCGCCCCCGCGGGCGAAGGTCCGGACCTCCTGCATGAGAGGGGAGAAGCGGGCGATGGCGCCCACCCGCAGGTAGTCGCCGTAGGCGAACCCGCCCGGAAGGACGACGCAGTCGACGCCCTGGAGGTCGTGGTCCTTGTGCCAGAGCATGACGGTCGGCCGCTTCATCACGTTGCGCAGGGCGTGAAACGCGTCGAAATCGCAGTTGGAGCCGGGAAATTGGACGACGCCGAACTTCATGGCCGTGACCTCAGCGGACCTTGAGGATTTCCCAGTCGAACTTCTCGATGATCGGGTTGGCCAGGACGCGGTGGGCGATCTCGGGGACCAGGGCCTCGGCCTCTTTACGGGTCACTCCTTCGAGATCGAGATCGAAGACCTTCCCCTGCCGGACGTTCATGACCGCGTCGTAGCCCATCGTGTGGAGGGCGTTGGTCACCGTCTGCCCCTGCGGGTCGAGGACGCTGTCCTTGAAGGAGACGAGGATCCTAACTTTCATGGCGGAAAACCCTTTCAAAGATGTAATCGATCTTGCCGAGATACGGGGCCAGGGAGAAGCAGCGGTCGATGTCCTTGGGCCCGAGGACCCGGGTGACGTCCGGATCGGCGGCGATGAGGGCGCGAAAATCGAGGCCCTCGTTCCAGGCCTTGAGGCTGTTGCGCTGGACGATCTGATAGGCCTCCTCGCGCACGAGGCCCTTCGTCGTCAGCGCCAGCAGGACGCTTTGCGAGAAGATGAGGCCGCGGGCCGCGTCGATGTTCGCTCTCATGCGGTCCGGATGGACGACCCAGTGCCCGATGATGTCCGCGGCTTCGGCCAACAGGAAATCGGTCACGATGAACGAGTCCGGGAAGACGATCCGCTCGGCCGACGAATGGGAGATGTCGCGCTCGTGCCAGAGAACGACGTTCTCCAGGCCGACCCCGGCGTTGGCCCGGACGAGGCGGGCCAGGCCCGCGATCCGTTCGGCGCGGACCGGGTTCTTCTTGTGGGGCATGGACGACGAGCCCTTCTGCCCCGCGGTAAAGGGCTCTTCAAGCTCGTGGACCTCGGTCCGCTGGAGATGGCGGATCTCGACGGCGATCTTTTCGATGGACGTCGCCAGCAGGGCCAGGGTGGAGAGGACCTCGGCGTGACGGTCCCTTTGGAGGACCTGATTCGAGACCTTGGCCGGCTGGAGCTTGAGTTTTTTGAGGGCCATGACCTCGACCCGCGGGTCGAGGTGGATGAACGTGCCGACCGAGCCCGAGATCCGGCCGACCGAGATCGTCCGCAGCGCGTTCTCCAACCGGCCGATATGGCGGCCGATCTCCTCGTACCAGACGAGGATCTTGAAGCCGAAGGTGACCGGCTCGGCGTGGATGCCGTGGGTGCGGCCGATGCAGACGGTCCTGCGGTGCTTCAGCGCCTGCCGCTTGAGCAGCCGGTGGAACGCCCGGAGGTCGGCGAGCAGGTTCTCGAGCGACTCCTTGATAAGGAGCGACAGGGCCGTGTCGACCACGTCGTAGGAGGTGAGACCGAGGTGGATGTGGCGCGATTCGGGGCCGACCTTCTCGGCGACCGAGGTCAGGAAGGCGACGATGTCGTGCTTGACGACCTTCTCGATGGCGTCGATGCGGTCGACGGAGAAATCCGCCTTCGCCCGGATCGTCCGCAGGGCGGACGGGGGGATCTTGCCCAGGCGGGACCAGGCCTCGCAGACGGCCAGCTCGACGTCCAGCCACTTGCGGTACTTGTTCTCCTCGGTCCAGATGGCGCCCATGGCGGGGCGGGTGTAGCGTTCGATCATTGGCGTCTCGGCCTTTCGTGTGGAGAGGTCGATGATAGCAGTACGGCGCCGGACTTGTCAACGAAACGGAGGCCCGCCGGCCCGCCAGCTCCGCCCGGAGGGCCCGGCGGGGCCCGGACGCCTCTAAAAAGAACCCCTTGACAAGCCTGTGGATTTCCTCTAGCATAACCGGTGGTCGTTCTGTATATTTCAGATTAAATCTCTGAAAAAAAGAACACATTCGAGCTCGAGGAGAGAAGGTTTTTCTTTTTTTCATCTCTTTTTCTGTATTTCCCCCGGATTAGAGCAGATTAGCGGCGAGACAGGTTGAGGGCACGCCAGCGTAGCTCAGCAGGTAGAGCGGCTGATTTGTAATCAGCGGGTCAGGGGTTCGAATCCCTTCGCTGGCTTAGACTGGCGATCGAGGGCGAGGACGATGCATCATAGGACGGGCAGGTTCCAGAGTGGCCAAATGGGACGGGCTGTAAACCCGTTGCGGAAACGCTTCGGAGGTTCGAATCCTTCCCTGCCCATTTTCGCCTCCGCGGGAATAGCTCAGTTGGTAGAGCGTCAGCCTTCCAAGCTGAACGTCGCGGGTTCGAATCCCGCTTCCCGCTCTTTTTCGAGGTTGCCAGGCCCAAGTAGCTCAGTTGGTAGAGCACGTCCTTGGTAAGGACGGGGTCACCAGTTCAATTCTGGTCTTGGGCTTTTTCCTGATTTTAGAGCAGGCCCGCCGGGGCCGGGAAGGACCGACATGCGAGAGATCATCACGCTCCAGTGCGGCGAGTGCAAGCGGCGCAATTACAGCACGACCCGGAACAAGAAGAAGCAGACGGACAAGCTCGAGACGAGCAAGTATTGCCGCTTCTGCCGCAAGCACACGCCCCACAAGGAAACCAAATAGCGAGGAGACGACAGGTGAGTAGCTCAATTGGTAGAGCAGCGGTCTCCAAAACCGCAGGTTGCGGGTTCGAGCCCTGCCTCACCTGCCAGAACATTTTCCGGGGAGGGCGGCCGAGGGCCTGAAGGCCCGGCCGCGGACGACGGAAAGAGAGAACGCCATGAGCGACAAGGTCCGCTGGTACAAACGGTTCTGGAACTTCCTCAAGGACGTCCGGGCCGAGCTCAAGAAGGTCACCTGGCCCGCCAAGAACGAGGTCGTCAGCACGACGGTCGTCGTCATCGCCGCCACGATCTTCTTCGGCTTCTACCTGTTCTTCATGGACGTCATCTTCGCCTGGGTCATCACCCAGATCAAGTCCCTCTTCGGTTAAGCGCAAGGAATCGGACGATGGCAAAGAACTGGTTTGTCGTTCACACCTATTCGGGCTTCGAGAAGTTCGTCGCCGAGTCGATCAAGCAAAAGGCGATCGAACTGCACCTCGAAGACCAGGTCGGGCAGATCATCATCCCGACCGAGGACGTCATCGAGATCCGGGGCGGCAAGAAGGTCGTTTCCACGAAGCGGTCGTACCCCGGCTACATCCTCGTCGAGATGGAGATGAACGACGAGAACTGGCTGATGATCCGGCAGGTCCCGAAGGTCACGGGCTTCGTCGGCTCCGGCCGGACCCCGACCCCCCTCAGCAAGAAGGAGGTCGGCCAGATCGTCGAGCACATGGAGACGACCTCGGAGAAACCCAAGCCCAAGCACTCGTTCGAGAAGGGCGAGGCGGTCCGCATCATCGACGGGCCGTTCTTCAACTTCAACGGGATCGTCGAAGAGGTCCACCCCGAGCGGAGCACGCTCAAGGTCCTGGTCACCATCTTCGGCCGGTCGACCCCCGTCGAGCTCGAGTTCCTGCAGGTCGAGAAGCTTTAGGAGGACGAGATGTCGAAAGAAGTCGTTGCCAAGATCAAGCTGGAGATTGTCGCCGCACAGGCCAGCCCCGCCCCTCCCGTCGGGCCGGCGCTGGGCCAGCACGGCGTCAACATCATGGGCTTCGTCCGCGAGTTCAACGAGCGGACGAAGAAGATGGACGAGGGCACGGTCGTCCCCGTGCTCATCACCGTGTTCAAGGACAAGTCGTTCAACTTCGTCGTCAAGACCCCGCCGGCCTCCTACCTTCTGAAGAAGGCGGCCGGGATCGCCAAGGGGTCCGGGGCGCCGAACAAGGAGAAGGTCGGCAAGGTCACCGTGAAGCAGATCGAGGAGATCGCCCGGATGAAGCTCCCCGACCTCAACGCCTACGACGTCGAAGCGGCCAAGAAGATCATCGAGGGCACGGCCCGCAACATGGGATTGGAGATCATCAGTGAGTAAGCACGGCAAGAACACCGTCAAGGCCCGGGAGGTCAAGGGCGAAGAGATCAAGTCGTACACCCTCGAGGAAGCCGTGAGCCTCCTCAAGAAGGCCCACTTCGCCAAGTTCGACGAATCCGTCGACATGGACATCCGGCTCGGCGTCAACCCCAAATATTCCGACCAGATGGTCCGCGGCACGGTCGTCCTGCCCCACGGCACGGGCAAGACGAAGAAGATCTGCGTCATCGCTTCGGGCGAGAAGGTCAAGGAGGCCGAGGAGGCCGGGGCCGATTACTTCGGCGGTGACGAGATCATCGAGAAGATCGCCGGCGGCTGGATCGACTTCGACATCGTCATCGCGACGCCCGATGTCATGCGCGGCGTCGGCAAGCTCGGCCGCATCCTGGGCACCAAGGGCCTCATGCCCAATCCCAAATCCGGCACGGTCACCTTCGACATCCGCAAGGCCGTCGAGGAGACCAAGGCCGGCAAGGTCGAGTTCCGGGTGGACAAGACGAGCATCGTCCACTCCACGGTCGGCAAGGTCTCCTTCCCGGAGACCAAGCTGGTCGACAACCTGCGGACCTTCATCCAGGCCATCGCCCACGCCAAGCCGCCGGCCGCCAAGGGCAAGTACATCCGGACGATGTTCGTGTCCTCGACGATGGGCCCGTCCTTCCGGATCACCGAGGACATTCTCGAGAGCTAGAGGAGAGCGCCGTGAACAAGGAAGAGAAACAACCCATCATCCAATCGCTCGAGCGCCTGTTCGAGACGAACAGCACCTACTACCTGATCGACTTCAAGCGGATGAAGGTCGCCCAGGCGGTCGAGCTGCGCAAGATCCTGCGCAAGAACGCCTTCACCTACAAGGTCATCAAGAACCGGCTGGCCCTGCGGGCGCTCGGCGCCAAGTGCCCCGAGGCCCTGCGGCCGTTCTTCCAGAAGCCGACGGCCGTCGCCTTCGCCGGCAAGGACCCGGTCCAGCTGGCCAAGATCCTCAAGGACTTTTCCAGTCAGGGGAAGATCCTGGCGGTCAAGGGCGGCCAGGTCGAGGGCCAGCTCATGCCGGCCGAGCGGTTCGACGAGGTCACCCGGCTCGGCTCCCGCAAGGACCTGTTGGGCAAGGTCGGCTTCCTCATGGCCAGCCCGCTGCACCGGCTGATGCGGACCCTGCAGGCCCCGCTCGGCAACGTCGGGATCCTTCTCGGCGAGCTCAATCGCAAGAAAAACATCTGAAATTCCATCTTATAAGGAGACCGTGACATGGAAAAACTCACCAAGGAACAGTTCTTCACCCACCTGGACACCATGACGATCCTGGAGCTCTCGGACTACATCAAGGAGTTCGAGACCCGCTATGGCATCAGTGCCGCCGCGGCCGCTCCGGTCATGGCGGCTGGCGCCGCCCCCGCCGCCGAAGCCAAGCCCGCCGAGGAGAAGACCGAGTTCACCGCCGTCCTCAAGACCGTGGGCGACAAGAAGATCAACGTCATCAAGGTCGTCCGCGAAGTCACCAGCCTCGGCCTCAAGGAAGCCAAGGACCTGGTCGACGGCGCCCCCAAGACGGTCAAAGAGGGCATCACCAAGGAAGAGGCCGAAGCGATCAAGGCCAAGTTCGCCGAAGTCGGAGCCGTCATCGAGCTTCAGTAAGTGACCCGGTTGGCCGAGCGTCCGTCCGTCCGATCCCGGATCCGGGAGGCACTCGATCTCTGCTTGAGAGTGAGACAACATGGTCAAAGAACCTAGACAACCGTTCCGCGAGAGGGTCGACTTCTCGAAGATCAAAGCGGTCTTCCCCATGCCCGACCTTCTGGACATCCAGACCCAGGCCTACCGCGAGTTCCTTCAGATGGAACTCCTGCCCGAAGAGCGGAAGGACACCGGCCTCCAGGCCGCGTTGAAGGATGTCTTCCCCATCTCCGACTTCAAAGAGACGACGGAGCTGGAGTTCCTGAGCTATTCGATCGGGACCTGGGAGTGCAAGTGCGGCCGGCTCAAGGGGGTCGAGAATTCCCGGGCCAAGTGCGCCGCCTGCCAGACCCTCCTCCCCGCGGGCATGGAGCTCTCCGAGAAAGAGGTCTGCCCGTTCTGCGGCGCAGCCCGGAAGATCGAGCTGCCGCTCTGCGAGCACTGCGGCGACCGCGTCGGCCTGCGGATCAAGTACACCCCGATGGAGTGCATCCAGAAGGGCTACACCTACTCCATCCCTCTCAAGCTCAAGGTCCAGCTCGTGTCCTGGGAAAAGGACGTGGTGACCAAGGCCAAGCGGCTCAAACACATCAAGCAGCAGGAAGTCTATTTCGGCGATATCCCGCTCATGACCGAGAAGGGCACGTTCATCTTCAACGGCATCGAGCGGGTCGTCGTCAGCCAGCTCCAGCGCTCGCCGGGCGTGTTCTTCCGCCAGGCGGAGAGCAAGGGCTACTTCATCGCCAAGATCATCCCGTACCGGGGCGCCTGGGTCGAGTTCGAGCATGACGCGAAGAGCCTCCTCTGGGTCCGCCTCGACCGCAAGAAGAAATTCCTGGCCACCGTGTTCCTCCGGGCCCTCGGGTTCGGCAGCGACGAGGAGATCCTCAAGCTCTACCACAAGATCTCCAAGGTCGTCATCGAGGACGGCAAGCTGTATTGGGAAGTCGGGGACGGTCTGGTCGGCCGGACCGCGGCCGAAGAGGTCACGGACGCCAAGGGCCGGAAGGTCCTGGCCCCGGCCAAGAAGAGAATCACCCCGGACGTCCTGGCCGCCCTCAAGGAGGCCGGCGTCGCGCGCGTCCCGCTGGTCAAGAAAGAGCTTCTCGGCGCCTACTCCCTTGTCGCGGTCAAGGGCAAGATCCGGACGAACGAACCCCTCGAGGACACCCAGCTCGACCTCCTCATCTCCCGGGGCGAGCCGTTCGAGGTCTTCTATCCCGAGGAAGACCGGGCCGGTCTCATCATCAGCACGACGCTCAAGAAGGACCTGCGCAAGGACCAGCCCGCGGCGCTCGGCGAGATCTACCGCAAGCTGCGGCCGGGCGAGCCCCACACCCAGGAGAGCGCGCACAACCTCTTCCAGAGCCTGTTCTTCAACCCCCAGAAATACAATTTCTCCCGCATCGGCCGGCTCAAGTTCAACATCAAGCTCGGCCTCGAAACCTCGCTCGAAGACAAGACGCTCTCGCCGAAGGACTATGTCGATGTCCTCAAGTACCTGCTCAACCTGCGCTTCGGCGAAGGGTCGGTCGACGACATCGACCACCTCGGCAACCGCCGGGTCCGGTCCGTCGGCGAGCTCGTCGAGAACGCCTTCCGCATCGGCCTGACCCGCATGGAGCGGACGATCAAGGAGAAGATGACCATCACCGCGGACCTGGCGGCGGCCATGCCCCAGGACCTCATCAACTCCAAACCGGTCATCGCCGCCCTCAAGGAGTTCTTCGGCAGCTCGCAACTGTCCCAGTTCATGGACCAGATCAATGCCCTGGCCGAGATCACCCACAAGCGGCGCCTCTCGGCCCTCGGCCCCGGCGGCCTCAGCCGCGAGCGGGCCGGCTTCGAGGTCCGCGACATCCAGACCTCCCATTATGGCCGGATCTGCCCGGTCGAGACGCCGGAAGGCCCGAACATCGGACTCATCTCCTCGCTCAGCTGTTTTGCCCGGGTCAACGAATACGGCTTCATCGAGACCCCTTACCGCAAGGTCCAGAACGGTCGCATCATCGACTTTGTCAAGGTCCTCCACCCCGGCAGCAGCGACTACAAGATCGGCGACGTGATCAAAAAGGACGAGATGGCCAAGACCGTCGACCGGCTCAAGGACCAGAAGGCCCGCCAACTGCCGGCCGTCGAACCCTACTGCTTCTATATGACGGCCTGGGAGGAAGAGAAGTACAATATCGCCCAGGCCAACGCCGTGGTCGACGACCACGGCCGATTCCAGGACGACCTCGTCAGCGCCCGCGAACGCGGCAATTTCAAGAACATCCCCCGCGAGCAGATCAACTATATCGACGTCTCGCCGAAACAGCTCGTCTCTCTGTCCGCCGCCCTCATCCCGTTCCTCGAGCACGACGACGCCAACCGCGCCCTGATGGGCTCGAACATGCAGCGCCAGGCCGTGCCGCTCCTCCGGCCCGAGGCCCCGCTCATCGGGACCGGCATCGAGGGCCTGGTCGCCGTCGGCTCGGGTGACGTCGTCGTCTGCCGCCGGTCCGGCATCATCGAGTTCGTCGACGCCGAGCGGATCATCGTCCGCGTGGACGAGAAGGAGGCCTGTCGCAGCTGGGACGTCGGCACGGACCTCTACACTCTGGTCAAGTTCCTCCGGACCAACCAGAACACCTCGACCAACCACCGGCCCATCGTCCGGAAGGGGGACAAGGTCGTCCGCGGGCAGGTCCTGGCCGATAGCTCCTGCACGGACGGGGGGGAGCTGGCCCTCGGCCGCAACGTCCTCTGCGCCTTTATGCCTTGGCGCGGGTACAACTTCGAGGACGCCATCATCGTCAGCGAGAAGCTCATCAAGGAGGACATCTTCACCTCCCTCCACATCGTCGAGGAGACGATCGAGGCCCGCGACACCAAGCTCGGGCCCGAGGACATCACCCGCGACATCCCCAACGTCCCCGAGAACCTGCTCCGCAACCTCGACGAAAACGGTATCGTCCGCATCGGCGCCCACGTCAAGTCGGGCGACATCCTCGTCGGCAAAGTCGCGCCCAAGGGCGAAACCCAGCTCTCGCCCGAGGAGAAGCTCCTCAAGGCGATCTTCGGCGAGAAGGCTCTTGACGTCAAGGACGCCTCGCTCTACTGTTCGCCCGGCGTCGAAGGCACGATCATCGACGTCCGCATCTTCTCCCGCCGCGGCATCGAGAAGGGACCCCGGGCCAAGGCCGTCGAGAAGGACGAGATCGCGACGCTCAAGCGCAACCTCGACGACGAGATCGTCATCATGGAGCACGAGAAGTGGGAGAAGGTCCGGGCCCTGCTCAAGGGCTCGGTCGTCGAGAAGGGCCAGAAGTTCGAGGAGTTGGCCCTCGAGAAGGGCGCCAAGCTGACCGAGAAGACCCTCGAGGCCCTCGACTTTGACGACGCCATGAAGCTCAAGCTCAACGACGACGAGGAGCGCGACCGCGAGATCAAGGACCTCGACAAGAAGGTCAAGCGCCAGATCGAGGCCCTCCGGGCCATCTTCAAGGAGAAGGTCGAAAACCTGAAGAAGGGCGACGAGCTCGCCCCGGGCGTCATCCAATCGATCAAGGTCTTCATCGCCATGAAGCGGAAGCTGTCGGTCGGGGACAAGGTCTCCGGCCGCCACGGCAACAAGGGCATCGTCGCCAAGATCGTGCCCGAGGAGGACATGCCCCGGCTGCCCGACGGCCTGCCGGTCGAGATCGTCCTCAACCCGCTCGGCGTCCCCTCGCGTATGAACGTCGGCCAGATCCTGGAGACCCACGCCGGCTGGGCCGCCCGGACGCTCAACTTCTGGATGGCCACCCCCGTTTTCGACGGAGCCAGCGAGATCGAGATCAAGCAGCTCCTCAAGAAGGCCGGCCTGCCGGAGAGCGGCAAGACCGTCCTCTTTGACGGCGTCGCCGGCGAACTCTTCGACCAGGAAGTGACGGTCGGCTACATCTATATGATGAAGCTCTACCACCTCGTCGACGACAAGATCCATGCCCGCTCGACCGGCCCGTACTCCCTCATCACCCAGCAGCCGCTCGGCGGCAAGGCCCAGTTCGGCGGCCAGCGGTTCGGGGAGATGGAGGTCTGGGCGCTCGAAGCCTACGGGGCGGCCTACTGCCTGCAGGAGCTCCTGACCGTCAAGTCCGACGACGTCGAGGGCCGGGCCAAGATCTACGAAGCCATCGTCAAGGGCGACCTCGAGTTCACGCCCGGTCTGCCCGAATCGGTCAACGTCCTCATCCGTGAGCTCCAGAGCCTGTGCCTGAACGTGGAGCTCGAGAAGGGCGAGAAGGAAGACGTCCTGCCCTGGGGCATCGCCGTGCCCCAACCCGGCAAAGGAGAAGTCTAATGGACATCCGACCGCCGATCACCACGGCCCCCCGGCCGCGGCTCGAGTTCGACAGGGTCCGCATCAGTATCGCCTCCCCGGACAAGATCAAAAGCTGGTCCTGGGGTGAGGTGACCAAGCCCGAGACGATCAACTACCGGACCTTCAAGCCGGAGAAGGACGGCCTGTTCTGCGCCAAGATCTTCGGCCCCATCAACGACTACGAATGCCTCTGCGGCAAGTACAAGCGGATGAAATACCGGGGCATCATCTGCGAGCGCTGCGGCGTCGAGGTCACCAAGTCCAAGGTCCGCCGCGAGCGCATGGGCCACATCCAGCTGGCCTCGCCCGTCGCCCACATCTGGTTCTTCAAGAGCCCGCCGAGCCGGATCGGGCTCGTCCTCGACCTGTCGATCAAGGACCTCGAGAAGGTCCTCTATTTCGAGTCCTACATTGTCATCGACCCGGCCGACACGCCGCTCAAGGAAAAGCAGCTCCTCAATGAAGAGGAGTTCAAGGACGCCCAGGAAAAGTACGGCGACAAGTTCGAGGCCTCGATCGGGGCCGAGGCGATCAAGGTCCTCCTGGAGAAGATCAACATCCAGAAGGAGGCCGAACGCCTGCGCAAGCTGATGAAAAAGGAGACCTCGCAGCAGCGCAAGCTCCGCTACGCCAAGCGGCTGCGCGTCTTCAAGGCCCTCAAGCGTTCCGGTAACCGGCCCGAATGGATGGTCCTCGACGTCGTGCCGGTCATCCCGCCCGACCTGCGCCCCCTCGTCCGCCTCGACGGCGGGCGCTTCGCCACCTCCGACCTCAACGATCTCTACCGCCGGGTCATCAACCGCAACAACCGGCTCAAGAAGCTCATCGAGCTCAAGGCCCCCGAGCTCATCATCCGCAACGAGAAGCGGATGCTCCAGGAGGCGGTCGACGCCCTCTTCGACAACGGCAAGCGCGGCCGCGTCCACCTCGGCGCCAACCGCCGGCCGCTCAAGTCCCTGAGCGAGGCCCTCCGCGGCAAACAGGGGCGATTCCGCCAGAACCTCCTCGGCAAGCGCGTCGACTATTCGGGACGCTCGGTCATCGTGGTCGGCCCCGAGCTCAAGCTCAACCAGTGCGGCCTGCCCAAGAAGATGGCCCTGGAGCTCTTCAAGCCGTTCATCTTCAACAAGCTCGAGAAGGAAGGCCTCGTCCCGAGCGTCAAGGTCGCCCGGGAATGGCACGAGCAGGAGCGGCCCGAGGTCTGGGACTACCTCGAAGAGGTCGTCCGCGAACACCCGATCTTCCTCAACCGCGCGCCCACCCTGCACCGGCTGGGCATCCAGGCCTTCGAGCCCATCCTCGTCGAGGGCAAGGCCATCCAGATCCACCCGCTCGTCTGCGCCGCGTTCAACGCCGACTTCGACGGCGACCAGATGGCCGTCCACATCCCGCTCTCGGTCGAGGCCCAGATCGAGGCCCAGACCCTGATGCTGTCGACCAACAACATCCTGTCGCCCGCCCACGGCCGGCCCCTGACCATCCCCAGCCAGGACATGGTCCTCGGCTGCTATTACCTGACCCTCGAGAAGAAGGGGCTGAAAGGGGAGGGGCGGATCTTCGGAACGCCCGAGGCGGCCCTCCTGGCCATGGAAACCGGCGAGGTCGCCCTCCAGAGCATCATCAAGCTGCGCTTCTCCGGGTCGTTCATGAACCTGGCCACCTACTACGACGACCAGGGTGTCATGACCTGTCCGGTCCAGGAATTCAAGAGCGAGCTCGTCGAAACGACCCCCGGCCGGCTCATCTTCAACGGCGTCCTGCCCAAGACCCTCCCCTTCGTCAACGGGGTCATCCGCAAGAAGGGCATGGAGAACCTGGTCTTCTTCGCGTACCTTAAGGTCGGCCTCCCGACGACCGTCCGCATCCTCGACGCCCTGAAGGAGCTCGGCTTCAAATATGCCACCCAGGCCGGCTTCTCCCTGGGGATCGACGACTTCGTCATCCCCAAAGAAAAGAAATCCCTCGTCGACAAGGCCGATAAGGAGGTCCTGACGATCGAGAACCTCTACCGCGACGGCACGATCTCCTCCGGCGAGCGATTCAACCGCGTCATCGAGATCTGGGGCACGGTCACGGACAAGGTCTCGAGCGCGATGATCGAGGAGATGAAGCAGATCAGCCTCGAGGGCAAGGAGCTCAACCCGCTCTTCGTCATGGCCGACTCCGGCTCACGCGGCAACAAGCAGCAGATCCGCCAGCTCGCCGGGATGCGTGGCCTGATGTCGAAGCCCTCGGGCGAGATCCTGGAGACGCCGATCACGGCCAACCTCCGGGAAGGCCTGAACGTTCTCCAGTACTTCATCTCGACCCACGGCGCTCGCAAGGGCCTGGCCGACACCGCCCTCAAGACGGCCAATTCCGGCTACTTGACCCGCAAGCTCGTGGACGTCTGCCAGGAGGTGATCGTCGACGATCACGACTGCGGCACGCTCAAGGGCATCAACGTCTCGGCCATCGTCGAGAACGGCGAGATCATCGAGCCTTTCATCGACCGGATCGTCGGCCGCGTCGCCCTCGAGCAGGTCGTCCATCCCGACACGGGGGCGACGATCGTCGACATGAACGAAGAGATCAGCGAGAAGGTCGCCCAGCAGTTCCAAGACCTGGGCATCGAGCGGGTCAAGATCCGCTCGGTCCTGACCTGCGAAGCCAAGAGGGGCATCTGCCAGCTCTGCTACGGCCGCTCGCCCGCCTCGGGCAAGATGGTCGAGCTCGGCGAGGCCGTCGGCATCGTCGCCGCGCAGTCCATCGGCGAACCCGGAACGCAGCTCACGATGCGGACCTTCCACGTCGGCGGCATCGCCATGGGCGGCGCCGAGCGGTCCAAGATCGAAGCCAAGAACGAGGGCGTCCTCAAGTTCAACAACCTCAAGTCGGTCGAGAACAGGGAAGGGACCCTCATCGTCGTCAACCGCAGCGCCAACATCGCCGTCCTCGACCACCGCGGCCGCGAGGTCGAGCACTACCAGGTGCCCTACGGCGCCCGGATCCTCGTCGGCGAGGGACAGGAGGTCAAGTCCCGCCAGGCCTTCGCCGAGTGGGATCCCTTCAACACCTTCATCCTGACCGAGGAGACGGGAACCGTCCGCTTCCATGACGTCGTCCTCGGCGTCAGCATGGAGGAAGTCCAGGACGAGTTCACCGGCCTCATCACCCAGGTCATCATCGACCCCAAGGACGAGAAGCTCCAGCCCCAGATCGAGATCCTCGACCCGGCCCGGACGGACGACAAGGGCCGGCCCGTCCTCCTGCGGAAATACTTCCTTCCGGCCGGGGCCAACCTCGGGATCAAGGATACGGAAAAGGTCTTCGCCGGCGATGTCCTGGGCAAGATCCCGCGCGAAGCGGCCCGCACCAAGGACATCACGGGCGGCCTGCCGAGGGCCGAGGAGCTGTTCGAGGCCCGGCGGCCGAAGCTCCCCGCCGTCATCTCCGAGATCGACGGGGTCGTCCAGATCGGCGGCCTCCTCCGCGGCTACCGCAAGATCGCCGTCAAGAACGAGCGCGGCGGCGAGAAGGAATATCTGATCCCCAAGGGCGCCCATCTGAGCGTCTCCGACGCCGAGCGCGTCCGGGCCGGCGACGCCCTCATGGACGGGCCGGTCAACCCCCACGACATCCTGCGCGTCCTCGGGGAGAAGGAACTGGCCGAATACCTCCTCAAGGAAGTCCAGGCCGTTTACCGGCTCCAGGGCGTGGCGATCAACGACAAGCACATCGAGACGATCATCCGGATGATGCTGCGCTGGGTCAAGGTCGAGGAAGTCGGGGACACCGAGTTCCTGATCGACGAGCAGGTCGACAAGTTCGTCTTCCAGGCGGAGAACGAGAAGGTCATGAAGAAGGGGAGCAAGCCAGCCAAGGCGCGGCCGCTCCTCCTGGGCATCACCAAGAGCGCCCTGAGCACGGACAGCTGGATCTCGGCCGCCTCCTTCCAGGAGACGACCCGGGTCCTGACCGAAGCCTGCCTGTACGGGAAGGTCGACTATCTCCGCCGTCTGAAGGAGAACATCATCATGGGACGGCTCATCCCGGCCGGCACGGGCTACAAGTACTACCAGAACGTCGAGCTCAGGGAGGATATGCCGCCGCTCCTGGCCGAAAAGGAAGAAGAGGAGATCGTTCCCGAGGCCTGAGGGGGTCAGGCGGCGGGAAGGCGTCAAAATTCTTGACAGAGAGGCCGAATTTTGTTAGTATCCATCTATTCGTCTCGGGCTATCCCCCTGCGGATGAATAAAACTTACATTCGGAATTCTGTGTAGAGGAGTATTTTTCATTGCCGACCGTAAATCAGCTCGTCAGAAAAGGCCGAACGCCCAAGAAATACAAGAGTAAATCTCCGGCTCTCGATGCCTGTCCCCAGAAGAGGGGCGTCTGCACCCGCGTGTTCACGACCACGCCCAAGAAGCCGAATTCGGCCATGCGCAAGGTCGCCCGAATCCGGCTGACCAACAACATCGAGGTCACGGGATACATCCCGGGCATCGGCCATAACCTTCAGGAGCATTCGATCGTCATGATCAGGGGAGGCCGCATCAAGGACCTGCCTGGTGTCCGCTACCACATCATCCGCGGCAAGCTCGACGCCGAAGGGGTGCAGAACCGGTTCAAGGCGCGGTCCCGGTACGGGGCGAAGCGGCCCAAAGAGAAACGGGCCGCGGCCTAGTTAGGAGCTTCCCATGCCGAGACGCGGAACCATCAAGAAGCGCAAAGCGCCGGCCGACTCCCTTTATGGCAGCACGCTGGTCGCCCGGTTCATCAATCTCTTCCTCCGCAAGGGGAAGAAGACGACCGCCGAGAGGGTCGTCTATGGCACCATGGACATTCTCAAGGCCAAGACCAAGGAAGACCCCCTCAAGGTCCTGGAAAAGGCCCTGGAGAACGTCCGGCCCTTCCTCGAGACCAAATCGAGGCGCGTCGGCGGCGCGAACTATCAGGTCCCCATCGAGGTTTCGTCCGGACGGTCCTATTCCCTGGGCTTCCGCTGGCTGGTCAAGTACGCCAAGGAGAGGGGCGGGAAGAGCATGCAGGAGAAGCTCTCCGCAGAGATCATCGACGCCATCAACAACCGCGGCGGCGCGGTCAAGAAGCGCGAAGACACGCACAAGATGGCGGAGGCCAACCGGGCCTTCGCACACTATAAATGGTAGTCTTCAGGAAAGAGCTCGGTCTGTGATTCGGTACGATATGGAGCGAAGGCTTTATGCGGTCATACCCGATCGAGAGAGTCCGAAACATCGGTATCATGGCCCATATCGACGCCGGGAAGACGACCACGACCGAGCGCATTCTGTACTATACGGGTATGACCTACAAGATTGGCGAGGTGGACGAAGGAACGGCCGTGATGGATTGGATGGTCCAGGAGCAGGAACGCGGGATCACCATCACCTCGGCCGCGACGACGTGCGCCTGGCGTGACCACCGTATCAATATCATCGATACGCCGGGTCACGTGGATTTCACCGCGGAGGTCGAGCGCTCCCTGAGGGTGCTTGACGGCGCGATAGCCATACTGTGTGGAGTTGGCGGCGTCGAACCGCAGTCCGAGACAGTGTGGCGCCAGGCCGACAAGTACCGGGTCCCCCGCATCGTGTTCATCAACAAGATGGACCGGATCGGGGCCGACCCGGAACGGGCGGTCCTCATGCTGAGGACCCGGGTGGCGGCCAAGCCTCTGCCGATCCAGATTCCCCTGGGCCGGGAAGACGGATTCCGCGGTGTGATCGACCTCATCGACCGCAAGGTCTACGACTGGGGTCAGGAGATCCTGGGGACGGACTATGTCGTCCGCGAAGTCGCTGAGGAGGATCGCGAGGACGTCGAACGGAAACGACAGGACATGCTGGAAATGTTGAGCGAACACGATGACGGCCTGATGCAGAAGTACCTCGACGGGGTCGAGGTGCCGGCACCAGAGCTGCGCGCGGCCGTCCGCCGGGCCACACTGACCCAGGACGTCGTCCCCGTCCTTTACGGGGCCTCCTTCCGGAACAAGGGGGTCCAACCGCTGCTCGACGCCATCGTCGATTACCTGCCGTCGCCGGCCGACGTCTGCCCGGTCGTCGGGCACCACCCCCGGACCATGGCCGAGGAGACCCGCCCGGCCTCGGACGAGGCGCCGTTCTCCGGGCTCGTGTTCAAGATCGCCAACGACCCGTTCCTCGGCAGCCTGGCCTACTTCCGGGTCTATTCCGGAAAGGCCAAGATCGGCCAGGCCGTCTATAACTCCACCAAAGACGAGGAGGAGAAGCTCTCCCGGCTCCTCGAGATGCACGCGAACAAGCGCAAGGAGGTCAAGGAGGTCTTCGCCGGGGACATCGCGGCCATGGGCTCGATGAAGAACATCTCCACAGGCGACACCCTCTGCCTCAAGAGCCATCCCATCGTCCTCGAGTCGATCCGCTTCCCCGAGCCGGTCATCTCCGCGACGATCGAGCCCAAGACGAAGGCCGACCATCCCAAGCTGGCCACGACCCTGGCCAAACTCGTCCGCGAGGACCCGACGATCAAGGTCAGCCAGGACCCGATGACGGGCCAGACGCTGCTCCGGGGGATGGGGGAGCTGCACCTCGAGATCATCATGGACCGGATGGAGCGCGAATTCGGCGTCCGGGCCAATCTGGGCAAGCCCCAGGTCGCCTACAAGGAGACCATCATGACCGCGGCGGAAGGCGAGGGCAAGTACATCCGCCAGGCCGGGGGCAAGGGCCTGTATGGGCACTGTGTCCTCCGCCTCGAACCCCTTGACCGGGGCCGCGGCTTCGAGTTCGTCGACCTCACCCGGGGCGGGGTCATCCCCCGGGAGTTCATCGGCGACGTCGAGAACGGGGTCCGCGAGGCCCTCGAGGCGGGCGCCGTAGCCGGCTACCCGGTGACCGATTTCCGGGCGGCCCTCGTCGGCGGGTCGACCCATGACGTCGACGCGGCGCCGGTCGCCTACAAGATCGCGGCCTCCCTGGCCTTCCGCGACGGGGCCAAGAAGGCCGGGCCGGTCCTGCTGGAGCCCCTGATGAAACTCGAGATCGTCGCCCCGGACGAGTACCTCGGCGACATCGTCGGCGACATCAACGCCCGGCGGGGCAAGATCGAGGGCATGGAGATGAGGGTCGGCTCCCGAGTCATCACCATCCATGTCCCGCTGGCCGAGATGTTCGGCTACGCGACGACGCTCCGGACCCTGACCCAGGGCCGCGGGGTGTTCGCCATGGAGTTTGCGAGATATGAACGGACGCCTCAGGGTGTCCAGGACGAGATCGTCGCCCGGGTCGAGGGACGGATCCCCTTCCGGGCCAATGCCTAGGATATGTCTTTGAGTTTGTAAGCCATACAGGAGGTGAGCGATGGCAAAAGAAAAGTATGCGAGGACGAAACCCCATGTCAACGTCGGGACGATCGGTCACATCGACCACGGCAAGACGACGCTGACGGCCGCCATTACCAAGGTTCTGGCGACCAAGGGCCTGGCCAAGGCACAGAGCTATGACGATGTCGCCAAGGCCGATGCCAAGATGTTCCGCCGGGATGCGACCAAGATCCTGACGGTCGCCCTGAGCCACGTCGAGTACGAAAGCGAGAAGCGGCACTACGCCCACATCGACTGCCCCGGCCACGCCGATTACATCAAGAACATGATCTCCGGCGCGGCCCAGATGGACGGCGCCATTCTGGTCGTGTCCGCGGCCGACGGCCCGATGCCCCAGACGCGGGAGCATATCCTGCTCGCCCATCAGGTCAACGTGCCGGCCATTGTCGTCTTCATGAATAAATGCGACCTCGTCGACGACCCCGAGATCCTCGACCTCGTCGAGCTCGAGGTCCGCGAGCTGCTGTCGAAGTACGACTTCCCCGGCGACAAGCTCCCGGTCATCCGCGGCAGCGCCACGAAGGCCGCGGAGGACGTCAACGGCGAGGGCGCCAAGTGCATCTGGGAGCTGGTCAAGGCCCTGGACGACTACATCCCCGAGCCCCTCCGCGAGGTCGATAAGCCCTTCCAGATGGCCATCGAGGACGTCTTCTCGATCACCGGCCGCGGCACCGTCGTCACGGGCCGGGTCGAGCGCGGCGTCGTCAAGGTCGGCGACGAGTGCGAGATCGTCGGACTGCGCGAAACCCGCAAGACCGTCGTCACGGGCGTCGAGATGTTCCGCAAGCTCCTCGACCAGGCTCAGGCCGGCGACAACATCGGGGCCCTGCTTCGCGGCGTCGGCAAGGACGAGGTCGAGCGCGGCCAGGTCCTGGCCAAGCCCGGCTCGATCAAGCCGCACCGGAAGTTCCGGGCCCAGGTCGTCGCCCTGACCAAGGAAGAGGGCGGGCGGCACACGCCGTTCTTCTCGAACTACCGGCCGCAGTTCTATTTCCGGACGACCGACGTGACCGGGTCGGTCAAGCTGCCGGACGGCGTCGAGATGGTCATGCCCGGCGACTCCGTCAACCTGGGGATCGAGCTGATCACCGACGTCGCCATGGAGAAGGCCCTGCGCTTCGCCATCCGCGAGGGCGGCCGGACGGTCGGCGCCGGCACCGTGACCGAAATCATCGAGTAACCGCGAGCGCCGCCGAGGGTCCGCCGGGCCGCGGGGCCCGCCGAAGGCAATCGGAGAACAGAGGAACGAACGATGGAAAAAATCAGAATCCGCTTACAGTCCTTTGATCACCGCCTGCTCGACCAGTCCGTCAAGGACATCGTCGTCAAGGCGAAACGCACCGGCGCCAGCGTCGCCGGCCCCATCCCGCTACCGACGCGCATTCATAAGTTCTGCGTCCTCCGTTCCCCGCACGTCGACAAGAAGTCGCGCGAGCATTTCGAGATGCGGATCCACAAGCGGCTCATCGACATCAGCGAATACAACAACGAGACGATCGAAGAGCTCCAGAAGCTCGACCTGCCGGCCGGGATCGACGTCGAGATTCAGGCCTACGGGTCGGGAGAATGACCATGATCCAGGGACTGATCGCCAAGAAGATCGGCATGAGCCAGCAGTTCGACGACGCCGGCAACGTCGTCCCCGTCACCGTCCTCAAGGCCGGGCCGTGCACGGTCATCCAGTTGAAGACGGCCGAGAAGGACGGCTACGTCGCCGTCCAGCTGGGCTTCGTCGAGGAACGGGCCGTCCGCAAGCCCCGCAAGCCCCAGGTGGGGCACTTCAAGAAGGCGGGCGTCCCCGTCGTCAAGAAGCTCCAGGAAGTCGACTGTTCCGACCCCGCGTCGATCCATGAGGGCGACCAGGTCCTCGTCGACATCTTCGAGGTCGGCGAGATGGTCGATGTGGTCGGCACGAGCATCGGCAAGGGCTTCGCCGGCGTCGTCAAGCGGCACCACTTTGCCGGCGGCGGCGCCTCCCACGGCTCGATGTTCCACCGCGCCCCCGGCTCGATCGGCGCCTCGTCCTACCCCTCCCGGGTCGTCAAGGGCATGCGCATGGGCGGCCACATGGGCCACGAACGGGTCACGGTCCGCAAGCTCAAGGTCGTCGCCACCGACAAGGAGCAGAACCTGCTCCTCGTCAGGGGCGCGGTGCCCGGGGCCAAGGGCGGTTACATCCTCGTCAAGAAGGCCGCGGCCGCTCCCGCGCGGGCGAAGTGAACGGGAAAGAGGGCACCATGGCGAAACTCGACATTATCGATCGCGACGGCAAGACGGCCGCGCAGCTGGACCTGCCGGAAGGCGTCTTCGCCGGGACCGCCAACGATCATCTGATCTACGAGGCGGTCGTCAACTTCCGCGCCAATCAGCGCCAGGGCACGGCGGCGACGAAAACCCGGGCGTTCGTCAGCGGCGGCGGCAAGAAGCCCTGGCGGCAGAAGGGCACGGGCCGGGCCCGCGTCGGCAGCACGCGCTCACCTCTCTGGAAGAAGGGCGGGACGGTCTTCGGACCGGAACCCCGCGACTATTCCTACGAGCTGCCGAAGAAAGCCCGACGGAGCGCCCTCCGCGCGGCCCTGGCCAAAAAGCACGCCGACCAAGAGCTCATCGTCACGAGCGAGCTCGATGTCAAGGAACCCAAGACCAAGGAAGCCGTCGCCCTCCTCAAGGCCTACAAGCTCGATTCGGCCCTCCTCGTCGACACCGCCGCCAACGCCAACCTGTTCCGGGCGGTCCGGAACCTGCCGCGGGTCAAGGCGGTCGACGTGGTCGGCCTCAACATCTACGACGTCCTCGCCCACAAGTCGGTCGTCTTCAGCCGTCGGGCGTTCGAGGCCATCCTGGAGAAATTGACGTGATCAAAGACCCCCATAAAATCATCATCCGCCCGGTGATCACGGAGAAGACGACCCGGCTCAAGGCGTCGAGCGGGGTCATCTGCTTCGAGGTCGCCCGGGGCGCCAACAAGATCGAGATCAAGCGGGCCATCGAGCAGCTGTTCAAGACCAAGGTCGCCGAGGTCCGGACGCAGTCGAAGACGGGCAAGACCCGCCGGGTCGGCCGCAACATGGGCAAGACGAAGGACTGGAAAAAGGCCTACGTCCGGCTCTGCGACGGCGAGAAACCGATCGAATACTTTGAGGCGGCGTAACATGGGCATCAAAACCTACCGGCCAACGACCCCCGGCCTGCGCCACAGGACGGGCAACCGCTTCGACGAGCTGAGCGGGGACAGTCCGTTCAAGCCCCTGCTCGTCTCCCTGTCCAAATCGGGCGGGCGCGACAGCCGCGGCCACCTGTCCATGCGGAACAGGGGCGGCGGGCACAAGCAGCTCTACCGCGTCGTCGATTTCAAGCGCGACAAGATCGACATCCCGGGCAAGGTCGAGACCGTCGAGTACGACCCCAACCGCTCCTCCTTCATCTCGCTCGTCAAGTACCGGGACGGCGAACGGCGCTACATCATCTATCCCGCCGGACTCCAGGTCGGGCAGGAGGTCGTTTCGACCGACCGCCAGGCCGACATCCTGCCGGGCAACGCGATGCCGCTGCGCTTCATCCCGCTCGGCACCGTCATCCACAACATCGAGCTCCGGAAGGACAAGGGCGGCCAGGTCGCCAAGTCCGCCGGGGCGGGCGCCCAGATCCTGGCCAAGGAAGGGGACTACGCCCAGGTCCGGCTGCCGTCGTCGGAGATCCGCAAGGTCCACCTCGACTGCCGGGCGACGATCGGCCAGATCGGCAATGTCGATCACTCGAACATCAGCGTCGGCAAGGCCGGGCGCAGCCGCTGGAAAGGCATCCGGCCGCACGTCCGCGGCACGGCCATGAACCCCATCGACCATCCGCATGGCGGCGGCGAGGGGAAGGCCAAGGGCGGCCGCCATCCGGTCAGCCCGGAGGGCATCCCGACCAAGGGCTACAAGACCCGCCAGAACAAGCGGACCCAGGCCTTCATCATCCGGCGCAGGAGCAAGTAACCATGAGCAGATCGCTACACAAAGGGCCGTTCATCGACGGCCACCTCCTGGAGAAGGTCCAGGCCCTGGCGACCCCCGCGGGCAAGCGGCAGCTGATCAAGACCTGGTCCCGCCGGTCGACGATCATCCCCGAGATGGTCGGCATGACGATCGGCGTCCACAACGGGCGGAAGTTCATCCCGGTCTTCATCACCGAGAACATGGTCGGGCACAAGCTCGGCGAGTTCTCGCCGACCCGGCACTTCAAGGGCCATACCTCCCGGACCGCCAAGCAGCTGAAGGTGGAGAAGGCAGCGAAGCCATGAACGCCCCAGCCCCCCTCTCCCATTCTATCGCCCGGTTCGTGCGCATGAGCCCCCAGAAGGGCCGCCTCGTGGCCGACCTCGTCCGCGACCGCTACGTCGGCGAGGCCCTGACCATCCTGCGCTTCAGCGAGCGCAAGAAGATCAGCGCGATCCTGGAAAAGGTCCTCCGCTCGGCCATCGCCAACGCCCAGCAGAAATCGCCGAACGTCGACGTCGATACGCTCTACATCTCGCAGATCCAGATCAATGGCGGCCCGGTCGCCAAGCGGATCCGCCCGGCGCCTCAGGGACGGGCCTATCGCATCCAGAAACGGACGAGCCACGTCCACATCTATCTGAACGAAAAGGGGAAATGACCGTGGGACAGAAAACACACCCGTACGGATTCCGGCTCGGCTTCAACAAGCCGTGGTCGTCCCGCTGGTTCGCCAAGGGCCCGGAATACCCCCGTCTCATCCATGAAGACCTGCGCATGAAGAAGGCCATCAAGGACAAGTACTTCCACGCCGGCATCGCCGGGGTGGACGTCGAGCGCGTCGGCCCGAAGATCCGGGTCATCATCCACACCGCCCGGCCCGGGATCATCATCGGCCGCGGCGGCAAGGAGATCGAGAGCCTCAAGGCCTATCTGGAGACCATCGCCAAGCGGGACGTCTACGTCGACATCCGCGAGGTCGACAAGCCCGAGCTCAACGCCCTGCTCATCGGCGAGAGCATCGCCGTCCAGCTCGAGAAGCGCATCGCCTACCGGCGGGCCATGCGCAAGGCCGTCGAGTTCGCTCTCAAGATGGGGGCCAAAGGGATCAAGGTCATGTGCGCCGGCCGTCTCGGCGGCGTCGAGATCGCCCGCTCCGAGTGGTATCTCAAGGGCCAGCTCCCGCTGCAGACGCTCAAGGCCGACATCGACTATGCCTTCACCGAGGCCTTCACGACCTACGGCCAGATCGGCATCAAGGTCTGGGTCTACCGGGCCGACGTCGAGAAGCCCAAGTTTACCTCCCAGATGGCCGAGGTCGAGGAGATCTAGCCATGTTGATGCCCGCAAAAGTTAAATACCGCAAGCAGCAGCGGGGCCGCATGCGGGGCAAGGCCCTGCGCGGCGGCACGCTGACGTTCGGGGAGTTCGGCCTTCAGGCGCTCGAGCCCGGCTGGCTGACCTCCCGGCAGATCGAGGCCGGCCGTATCACCATCACCCGGCACATGAAGAGAAAAGGCAAGCTGTGGATCCGGACCTTCCCCTGGAAGTCGGTAACCAAGAAGCCGACCGAGGTCCGCATGGGCAAGGGCAAGGGCGACCCCGCATTCTGGGTCGACGTCATCCGCCCGGGCAAGATCCTGTTCGAGCTCGAAGGCATCGACCTCGCCGAAGCCCAGGAGGCCATGCGCCTGGCCGGTCATAAGCTGCCCATCAAGACGCGGTTCATTTGCCGCGGGCAGAGGGAGCTCAGATGAAGACCAAAGAACTCAAGGAAATGTCGGCCGACGAGCTGAGGCACAGGGAAGGGGAGCTCGTCGATCAGCTCTTCAAGCTCCGCTTCCAGAAGTCCCTCGGCCAGCTCGAGAGCCCGATGAAGATCAAGGCGGTCAAGAAGGACATCGCCCGCATCAAGACGATCTTGAACCGGGCCCCGCAGGCCACGGAGTAGCCCATGGACACCCCCAAACAAGCACGGAAAACCACCAAGGTCGGGACCGTCGTCGCCAAGAAGATGAAGAAGACGGTCACGGTCCAGGTGGAGCGGCAGATCCGCCACCCCCTCTACCGGAAGACCATCCGGAAGAAGCAGACCTTCCTCGTCCACGATGAAGCCGAGAAGTGCAAGGTCGGCGACATCGTCCGCATCATCGAGACGCGGCCGATCAGCAAGACCAAGCGCTGGCGGGTTCTCGCGATCATCGGCCTGACGGCGGCCCTGACGGCGACCCCGATCGAGACGAACCCGATCGCGCCCGAGAAGGGAGAGCCCCAATGATCCAGATGCGCACGATGCTCAAGGTGGCCGACAACTCCGGCGCGCGGCGCATCCAGGCGATCACGCCCCTCGGCGGCAGCGTCGGCCGTGTGGCCCGGATCGGGGACATCGTCTCGGCGACCGTCAAGGAAGCCGACCCGGAAAGCAAGGTCCAGAAGGGCACGGTCATCCGGGCCGTCATCGTCCGGACCCGCAAGGAGCTCCGCCGCAGGGACGGCTCCTACATCCGCTTCGAAGACAACGCCGCAGTCATCATCGACAAGACCGGCGAGCCCGTCGGGACCCGCGTTTTCGGCCCCGTCGGCCGGGAGCTCCGGGAGCGGAAGTTCACCAAGATCATCTCCCTGGCGCCGGAGGTCCTCTGATGCCCAAGATCTCCCTCAAGAAGAACGACCTCGTCGTCGTCATCCGGGGCAAGGACAAGGGCAAGCAGGGCAAGGTCCTGAAGCTCATCCCCGAGACCAACCGGGTCATCGTCGAGCGGATCAATTTTTCCAAGCACTTCGTCAAGGCCGACCGCAGCCGGAACCAGCAGGGCGGCGTCATGGAGAAAGAGGCCGCGATCGCCGTATCCAACGTCATGCTCTACTGCGCGGAGTGCGGGCAGGGCGTCCGCGCCCGGACCCGGCGCCTCGAGGACGGCAGCAAGACCCGGCTCTGCCACCGCTGCGAGACGATGATCGAAAGGCAGAAGTGAGGAACCGCCCATGAGCCGCTTATTCGAGAAGTACCGGAAGGACGTGATCCCCGCGCTCCAGGAGGAGCTCGGCATCACGAATATCATGGCCGTGCCCCGCCTGGAGAAGATCATCGTCAACGTCGGGGTCGGCGACGCCATCCAGAACGTCAAGCTCCTGGACACGGCCAAGGCGGAGCTGGCCCAGATCACCGGCCAGCTGCCCGGCGTCGGGCGGGCCAAGAAATCCATTTCGTCGTTCAAGCTGAGGAAGGGCCAGCCGATCGCCTGCTACGTCACCCTCCGCAACCAGAGGATGTACGAGTTCTTCGACCGGCTGGTCAACATCGTCCTGCCGCGGGTCCGTGACTTCCGCGGCGTGCCGGCGACTTCCTTCGACGGCCGGGGCAATTACACCCTGGGGATGCGCGACCAGCTCACGTTCCCCGAGATCGACTACACCAAGGTCGAGCGCCCCCGGGGCATGAACATCACCATCGTCACGACGGCCCGGACCGATCAGGAGGCCCTGGCCCTCCTCAAGAGGCTGGGCATGCCGTTCCGGGAATCCTAGGAAGCGAGGTCGACATGGCAACTTCAGCGCGCATGGCCAAAATGCTCCGCCAGCCCAAATTCGCGATCCGGGTGCGTCACCGCTGCCGGAAATGCGGGCGGCCCCGGGCCTACTACCGGAAGTTCGATCTCTGCCGCCTCTGCTTCCGTGAGCTCGCCCTCAAGGGCGAGATCCCGGGCGTGACCAAGTCGTCCTGGTGAGATCGAAGAAAGGAACAACCATGGATTCGCTATCTGACCTGCTCACCCGGATCCGCAACGGCGTGAAGTCCAAGAAGCGGGAAGTCAACATGCCCTCTTTTCGCCTGGGGGTCGAGGTCGTCAAGATCCTCAAGGACGAGGGCTATATCAAGAACTACAAGGTCATCGACGACAAGAAACAGGGCGTTCTTAACGTGACGCTGAAATATACCGAGGACAACCGGAGCGTCATCAGCGGCCTCAAGCGGGTCAGCACGCCGGGTTGCCGGATCTATTGCACCCGGGATTCCATCCCCAAGGTCCTCGACGGCCTGGGCCTGGCCATCGTCTCGACGTCCCGGGGCGTCTTGAGCGGCCGGGCTTGCGAAGAGCTCGGGGCGGGCGGCGAAGTCCTCTGCAGCATCTGGTAGGCGGGAGAGAGGGTATCATGTCGAGAGTCGGGAAGAAACCCATCGCGATACCGGCGGGCGTGACCGTCACGGTCCATCCGGACCGGATCGACTTCGAGGGTCCGAAAGGCAAGCTCACGACGCCGCTCCAGCCGGGCATCACGGCCGCGCTGGACGACGGAAACCTCGTCCTGAGCCGGTCCGAAGACACCAAGCCCGGGCGGGCCAACCACGGCCTCGGCCGGGCCCTGGCCCACAACGCCGTGGTCGGCGTCACCGAGGGCTACATGAAGCAGCTCGAGATCGTCGGGGTCGGCTACAAGGCCAAGGTCGACAAGGGCAAGCTCGAGATCAACTTGGGCTATTCCCGGCCGATCCTCTACCAGATCCCTCCGGGGATCGAGGTCATCGCCGTCAAGCCCACCCAGCTGACGGTCCGGGGCATCGACCGTCAGAAAGTGGGCCAGGTCGCCGACGATATCAAGAGCCTCCGCATCCCGGACCCCTACAAGCAGAAGGGCGTCCGGTATCTTGGCGAGCGGCTCATCAAAAAAGAACGAAAGGCGGGAGTGACCGGTGCTTAAAGACAAGACAACCGAAAGGAAGATCCGGGACGACCGTCTCCGGAAGCGGATCCGGGAGAGGGTCCAGGGCACGCCCGAGCGGCCCCGTCTCCACGTGTTCAAGAGCAACTCCTATATCTACACCCAAGTCATCGACGACCGGAAGGGGGCCGTTCTCCTGACCGCGTCGACCCTGGAGAAGGAATTCCGGGCCAAGGCCAAGAGTACCAAGAACAAGGATGCTTGCGGTTTGCTCGGCGCGATGCTGGGCCAGCGCCTCAAGGCGGCCAAGATCGAAAAGGTCGTTTTCGACCGGGGGACCCACCCCTACCACGGACGCATCAAGACCCTGGCGGAGGCCATACGCAAGGAAGGCATCCAGTTCTGAGCGGACGGACGAACAAGGAGAGAGACACGTGGACGATCGCAGACACACCAGAAAAGTCGGGGTCCTCGACGAAGAGGGCATGGAGCTCAAGGACCAGGTCATTTCGATCCGCCGGGTCACCAAGGTCGTCAAGGGCGGCAAGAACCTAAGCTTCTCGGCCCTCGTCGCCGTCGGCGACGAGCGCGGCCGGGTGGGCATCGGCAAGGGCAAAGCCCGCGAAGTGCCCCAGGCCATCGCCAAGGGCGTCGAGGCGGCCCGCAAGAGCATGATCCGCGTCCCGCTGGCCGAGACGACGATCCCGCACCTTGTCAAGGGCGTCGACGGCGCCGGTCTGGTCGTTCTGCGCCCGGCCTCCAAGGGGACGGGCGTCATCGCCGGCGGGGCCGTCCGCGTCATCATGCAGCTCGCCGGGATCCGGGACATCCTGACCAAATCCATCCGCAGCAGCAACCCCATCAGCGTCGCCAACGCGACCCTGGACGCCCTGCGGCACATCCGGAACCCTGAGGACGTGGCCAAGATGCGCGGAAAAGCGAAAGGTGCGCTATGACCGCCATCACGAAGAAACCCAAGAAAGCGCCCCAGCGCGCCGGGAAGGCGGAGGTCGGGCGGATCCTCAAGGTCACGCTCGTCCGCAGCCTCATCGGCACCCCCCGCGACCAGCGGGAGACGGCCAAGGGGCTGGGCCTGCGAAAGCCCCAATCGAGCGCGATCCTCAAGGAGACGCCCGCGGTCCGAGGGATGATCAATAAGATCGGCTACGCGCTCAAGGTGGAAACGGTGGAGAAGCCATGAACCTCAGCAACCTGAAACCGGCCCAAGGATCGAGGAAAGACCGCAAGAGGATAGGGCGCGGCCCCGGCTCGGGTTGGGGCAAGACCGCCGGGCGCGGCAGCAAAGGCCAGCTCCAAGGCAGCGGCTATTCCCGCAAGCGCGGCTTCGAGGGCGGCCAGATGCCCCTCACCCGGCGCATTCCGAAGCGCGGCTTCACGAACATCCACCGCGAGGAGATCGCGGTCGTCAACCTGGACCACCTGACCAAGCTCCGGAAGGAGGAGATCGGGCCGAAGGACATGGCCGACCACCGCCTGATCCGGAACGGATCCGTCCGGGTGAAGGTCCTCGGGCGGGGCGAGCTGGCCGCGGCCAAGACCGTCCACGCCCACGAATTCTCCGCCTCGGCCGTGAAGAAGATCGAGGCCAAGGGCGGCAAGGCCGTCATCATCGGGAAAGACTAATGTTAGACAGCATCCGCAACATCTTCAGCATCCCCGAGCTGCGGAAGAGGGTCATTTTCACCCTCCTCCTGCTCGCGGTCTACCGGATCGGCGGGCAGATCCCGAACCCCGGCCTCAACGCGACCGCCCTGCAGGAGTTCTGGCAGTCGCAGAAGGGGTCCCTGTTCGGCTTCGTCGACCTCTTCTCCGGGCGGAACATGTCCCGGATGACCATCTTCGCCTTGGGCATCATGCCCTACATCTCGGCCTCGATCATCCTCCAGCTGCTGACCGTCGTCTGGCCTTACCTCGAGCGCCTGTCCAAGGAAGGCGAGCTCGGCCGCAAGAAGATCACCCAGTACACCCGCTACGGGACGATCGGCATCTGCCTCATCCAGGCCTTCGGCATCGCCATTTTCCTCGAGGCCATCCGGACGCCGGCCGGGGCTCCGATCGTGCTCAGCCCGGGCTGGGGCTTCAAGCTCATGACCGTGCTGACCCTGACGACAGGGACCGTCTTCGTCATGTGGCTGGGCGAGCAGATCTCGGAGCGGGGCATCGGCAACGGCATCTCGCTCATCATCTTTGCGGGCATCGTGGTCAGTTTCCCCAGCGGGCTGCTGAGCATGCTCTCCGGCCTGAAGACCGGGGCCATGGATCCCCTGAAGATGATCTTTCTCGGCGCCCTGATGGTCGCCGTCATCGGCTTCATCGTCTTTGTCGAGCGCGGCCAGCGCCGCATCCCGGTTTCCTACGCCAAGCGCGTCGTCGGCCGCAAGGTCTACGGCGGGCAGAGCACGCACCTGCCGCTCCGGGTCAATACGGGCGGCGTCATCCCGATCATCTTCGCCGCGTCGGTCATCACCATCCCGGCGACCGTGGCCAACCTCATCAAGGTCCCGATCATCCAGTCGGTCGCCACCCAGTTCGGCCTGGGCATGCCCCTGTACAATCTGGTCTACATCGCGGCCATCATCTTCTTCACCTACTTCTACATCTCGATCATCTTCAACCCGGTCGACGTGGCCGACAACCTCCGCAAGTACGGCGGCTTCATCCCGGGCATCCGGCCGGGCAAGAACACGTCCGATTACATCGACGACGTCCTCAGCCGGATCACCCTGGCCGGCGCGATCTACCTCGCAGCCGTGGCCATCCTGCCCGAGTTCCTGATCACCGGCTTCAAGGTCCAGGCCCTGCCCTGGATCGGGCCCTGGCTCGAGGCCAACCTGCCCAAGTTCATCACCCAGGGGATCGGCGTCGACTTCATGTTCGGCGGCACCTCGATCCTCATCGTCGTCGGCGTGGCCATGGACACGATGCAGCAGATCGAAGCCCAGCTGGTCATGCGCCACTACGACGGCTTCATGCGCCGGAGCCGGATCCGCGGGAGGCGTGGATGAGGATCATCCTCCTCGGCGCGCCCGGAAGCGGGAAGGGGACCGTCGCCGAAGGCCTGCGCTCGGCCTACGGCTTTCCCAAGATCTCCACGGGAGACCTGCTCCGGGAAGCCGTCCGGGAGAAAACACCGCTCGGACTCGTCGCCGCCTCGCAGATGGGCAAGGGCGGTCTGGTCGACGACGCGACCGTGCTGGCCCTGCTCCGCGAGCGCCTGGCCCGGCCCGATTGCCGCGAGGGGTACGTCCTCGACGGCTATCCGCGGAACCTGTCCCAGGCGGACAGCCTGGACGCCCTCGGCCTCGCGGGCCCGGAGATCGTCTTCGACCTGCAGGTCTCGGACGAGGTCGTTCTCGAACGGCTGGCCAACCGGCGGACCTGCCCGAACTGCGAGGCCATCTACCACCTCGTCAACAAGCCGCCGAAGAAAGCCGGCGTCTGCGACGTCTGCGGCGCGGCCCTCGTCCAACGGAACGACGACACGCCGGAGGTCATCCGGGAAAGGCTCAAGACCTATCACGCCAAGACCGAGCCCCTCGTCGCCCGCTATGCGGCCAAGGGCGACCTCCACCGGATCGACGGCGGCCGCGCGGCCGGGGATGTCATCCGCGACGTCCGCCGAATCCTCGAGACCGCCCTCAAGGGTCCGGCCCGGGCGGGGGAGTGACCATGATCACCCTCAAGTCCGCGACGGAGCTCGAGGCCATGCGCCAGAGCAGCCGCATCATGGCCACGGTCCTGGGCGAGCTCGAGCCGCTCATCCGGCCCGGCATCCGGACCCGCGACCTCGACCTCTACGCCGAGAAGCGGACCCGCGAACTCGGGGCCGTGCCGGCCTTCAAGGGCTACCGCGGGTACCCGGCCTCGGTCTGCATCTCGGTCAACGAGGAGATCATCCACGGCATCCCCTCGGGGCGCATCCTCCAGGAGGGTGACATCGTCAGCCTCGATTTCGGCGTCCTGTTCGAGGGCTTCTACAGCGATTCGGCCCTGACCGCCCCCGTCGGACGGGCGTCCGAGGACGCCCTGAAGCTCATCGCCGCGGCCGAGCGCTCTTTTTACAAGGGCCTGGAGCAGATGAAAGAGGGCAACCGCCTGTCCGACATCTCGGCGGCCATCCAGCAGTCGGTCGAGAGCGAAGGCTATGCGGTCATCCGTCAGTTCGTCGGGCACGGCATCGGCCGGGCCCTTCACGAGGATCCCCAGGTGCCGAATTTCGGCCCTCCGGGGCGCGGGCCGAAGGTCCGGCCGGGGATGACCCTGGCCATCGAGCCGATGATCGCCGCGGGGAGCTACGAGGTCGATATCCTCGAGGACGGCTGGACGGCCATCACCCGCGACCGCAGCCTGGCCGCCCACTACGAGCATACCGTGGCCATGACCGCAAACGGCCCGGAGGTCCTCAGCGCCAGGACGCCCGACACCGCGCGGCCGGGGATCCGCCTCCCCAAGGAGAGCCCTCATGCCTAGACAGGACATGTTCGAAGCCGAGGGCGTCGTCCTGGAAACCCTGCCGAACGCCATGTTCCGGGTCGAGCTCCAGAACAAGCACGTTATCCTGGCCCACATCTCCGGCAAGATGCGCAAGCACTTCATCCGTATCCTGCCGGGAGACCGGGTCCTCCTCGAGCTGTCGCCCTACGACCTGACCAAGGGCCGGATCACCTATCGATTCAAATAAAAGGACGGGACGATGAAAGTCAAAGCTTCCGTGAAAAAGATCTGCCGGAACTGCAAGATCGTCCGGCGCAAGGGCGTGGTGCGGGTCATCTGCTCCAACCCGAGGCATAAACAAAGACAGGGTTAAAGAGGTACTCCTATGGCAAGAATCGCAGGCATCACCATCCCGCCGGACAAGCGGATCGAGATCGGGCTGACCTACATCTACGGGATCGGCCGGTCCAAGAGCAACAAGATCCTCGAAGAGGCCAAGATCGACAAGAACAAGAAGGTCAAGGCCCTGTCCGAGGACGAGGTCGACAAGATCCGCCGGATCATCGAAAAGCGGGAGAAGATCGAGGGCGACCTCCGCAAGGAAGTCACCATGAACATCAAGCGGCTGGTCGACATCGGCTGCTACCGGGGCCTCCGGCACAAGAAGAAACTGCCCGTCCGGGGCCAGCGGACCAAAACCAACGCCCGGACCCGCAAGGGCAGCAAGGGCCAGCGGATCAAAAAGCTCAAAGAGCCAAAGAAAGGGTAAGGAGGGCCAGCCGCCATGCCGCCAAAAACGAGCGCTAAGAAGAAAAAAGTCCGGAGGGAGATCGGATCCGGGACGGCCCACATCCAGTCGACCTTCAATAACACCATCATCACCATCACCGACAACGTCGGCGCCACGGTCGTCTGGGCCAGCGCCGGCACGTCCGGGTTCAAGGGAGCCCGGAAGGGGACGCCCTTCGCCGCCCAGCTCGCGGCCAAGGACGCCGCGACGAAGGCCCGGGAGTTCGGCGTGCGCTACGTCGACGTCCGGCTCAAGGGACCGGGCGCGGGACGGGAGTCGTCGATCCGGGCCATGCAGGCCGCCGGCCTGGAGATCAAGTCCATCAAGGACGTGACACCGATCCCGCACAACGGCTGCCGCGTCCGCCGCCGCCGGCGGGTCTGAGGGCCGGGAGGAGACAACCATGGCGAAATATCAAGGAGCCGACTGCCGGCTCTGCCGCGTCGAGAAGAACAAGCTCTATTTCAAGGGCGCGAAGTGCCTGACCGACAAGTGCCCCCTCGAACGGAGGGCCTACGCCCCGGGGCAGCACGGGCGCTCGCGCAAGCGGGTGCTGGGTTATGCCATCCAGCTCCGCGAGAAGCAGAAGCTGAAAAGGTACTACGGCATGTCGGAGGAGCAGTTCCGCTTCTTCTTCGAACGGGCCGAGAGACAGAAGGGGGTCACCGGCGAGAACCTCCTGTCCATGCTCGAACGGCGGCTGGACAACGCCGTGTTCCTGCTCGGGTTCTCCCTGTCGCGGGGGCACGCGCGCCAGCTCATCGGGCACGGCCACTTCCGGATCAATGATCACAAGGCCGACATCGCCTCCGCGCTGGTCAAGCCGGGCGATGTCATCGCCTTCCGGCCCCGGTCGGCCAAGAGCGAGGACATCCAGGCCGTCGTGGCCTCGAACCGCTCCAAGACCGTGCCGGGCTGGCTCGAGGTCGATTGGGAGAACCTGAAGGGCCGGGTCGTCGCGCTGCCAACGCGCCAGGACGTCACCCTTCCGGTCGAGGAACACCTGGTCGTCGAGCTGTACTCCAAGTAAGGTCCCGGGACCGAACGGAGGACATCTCCCAAAGGAGGTCACATGACAGAGACGAATTTCCAGAGACCCAAGTTCTTGGAGTGCGATTTCGAGACGCTCACCGCCCAGTACGGGCGCTTCCAGGCCCAGCCGTTCGAGCGCGGCTACGGGGTGACCGTCGGCAACGCCCTCCGGCGCATCCTGCTTTCCTCGATCACCGGCGCGGCCATCACCTCCGTGCGCATCCACGGCGTCCTCCACGAGTTCTCGACCATCCCCGGGGTGGTCGAAGATGTCACCGACATCATCCTCAACCTCAAATCCATGCCCCTGAAGCTCCAGGGGGACGAGCCGCGGCGGATGACGATCAAGAAGACCGGCCCGGCCACGGTCACCGCGGCGGATATCGCCCACGACGGCGACATCGAGATCCTCGAAACGGCCGTGCCCATCGCCGCCCTCGACATCGACGGAACACTGGACGTCGAGATGGTCGTCAAGAACGGCCGGGGCTACGTCCCGGCCGACCAGAACTTCGACGAGGAGCAGAGCCTCGATTATATCCCCCTTGACTCCGCGCATTCGCCCGTCCTCAAGGTCAATTACAAGGTCGAGCCGGCCCGCGTCGGCAAGAGGATCGACTACGAGAGCCTGACGCTGGAGATCTGGACGACCGGGGCCATCCGGCCCATGGACGCCCTGTCCCAGGCGGCCAAGCTCATGCGCGACCACCTCGGCATCTTCCTCAACGTCGTCGACGAGCCTCTCGAGCACGAGTTGGCGCCGTCGAAGAAGGAGATCCCGTTCCTCAATCAGGCGGACGTGCTGGCCAAGACGATCGACCACCTGGAGCTCTCGGTGCGCTCCAACAACTGCCTCCGCTCGGCCGGCATCGAGCGGATCTACGAGCTCGTGCAGAAGACCGAGGACGAGCTCCTCAAGACCAAGAACTTCGGCCGCAAATCCCTTTCGGAGATCAAGGAGACGCTGGCCAATCTGAACCTCGGGCTGAACCTCGAGCTCCACCCCCGCCTCATCGAGCGGATCCAGACGGAGATCAAGAGCGGCATGCCTGAGAAGGAGACGGAGGCATGAGGCATCAGGTCAAAAAAGGCATGCTCGGGCGGACGACCGCCCACCGGCGGGCGCTCATGCGCAATCTCGTGACGTCCTTCCTCGAGCGCGAGCGCGTCCGGACGACCCTGGCCAAGGCCCGGTCGGCCCGGCCCATCGCCGAGAAGATGATCACCCTGGCCAAGCGGGGAACCCTCCACACCCGGCGCCAGGCCCTGGCCTACATCACCAAGGAGGAGGCGGTCAAGAAGCTGTTCGACGACATCGGGCCCCGCTTCAAGGAACGGCCGGGCGGCTACACCCGGATCGTCAAGCTCGACCGCCGGGCCGGCGACGGCGCCGAGATGGCCATGCTCGAGCTCGTGGGCACGGAGTTCAAGGCGAAGACGAAGAAGAAAAAGAAAGACGCCAAGAAGTCCGCCGCGAAGTAAGATTCACCCGGGGACATGGACTCGTTGTCCATGTCCCCTTTTTTTATCTTAGGCTTCGGTCAATCCTGATTCTAGAAGACAGCTTTTTTCCGATATTTCGCAGAAACCTGCCTCCGTGCATGCTCCGCTAGAACCGAAGCCTCTTGATTAAGATGCGTCGCAGAAATCCGGCTCCGTGTGTCTCCGCCGGATTTCTGCCCTCCGCTCACTTGGCGTTCGCTTCGGTCGGTCGGCGGGCGGCCTGGTAGATCTTCGTCCAGTAGTCTTCGGCGAGGCGGTCGATCCGGACGGTCGGCGTCTCATGGACGGTCGCGTTGATGAAATATTCCTTGTCGATCATCATGCCGACGTGGCTGATCTTGTCGATGGCCCGGCCGAAAAAGATGAGATCGCCGGCCTGCTCCGAGCCTTTGGGCACCTCGACGAGGCCGCTCTTCAGCATCTGGATGTCGGCGTCCCGCAAGATGGGAACCCCGTTCATCTTGTAGATGAGCTGGACGAAGCCGGAGCAGTCGAGACCGCTGGGCGAACCGCCGCCCCACGTATAGGGCACGCCAATGAAGCGCTTCGCGAGAGCGACCATGTCCGTCGCCGGCCGGCGCGGCCAGGTCCAGGGGGCCTCGCGGATGTCCCCGTCGCCCTTCTGGATCCAGACCCGGGTGATGCCGGGCAGATTGACCTCGAGCCAGCGCTCGTTCTTCTCTCCGACGACCTCGAGGATGGAGCTGATGGGGGCGGTTTTGACCGGCTTATGCGCCGTGACATCGGGCTCGCGGTAGGTGTTGGCCAGGAGCCCCGAAACGACGAAGACCTTGCCGGCGGAGGCATAGGGCTTGTCGCCGGGCTTCAGGAAACGCAGGGATGAGGCGATGACCCAGCCCGTGTAGGTGTCGGGCGTTTCGATCTCGCACCAGTCTTCGCCTTTGGCGTTCTTTTCCTGCTTCAGGACCTTGACGTTGTCGCCCAGGAGCGCCTGGCTGACGACGTCGGTATCGACAGTCGCGCTGCGGAACATGTTCTCGACCGAGTTGATCACCACGGCCGCGGCGGGGGCGGCCTGGGCCTGCCCGGCGCAGGCCAGGGCGGGGGAGAGGGCGATCAGGAGGATCGCGGACAGGATCTTCGTCATCGGGGGACCTCCTCGCGAATATCCGAAGGACTATCATAGCGGGGAAACCCGGGGGATACAATACCATAGATATCCATCGGCATCGCGGGCTCGAGTGCTCGGCCGCCATGCCGCA
Source organism: Candidatus Aminicenantota bacterium (assembly GCA_017883305.1). Taxonomy (GTDB): domain Bacteria; phylum Acidobacteriota; class Aminicenantia; order Aminicenantales; family Saccharicenantaceae; genus RBG-16-66-30. The sequence continues at coordinate 42,685 of JADGNU010000001.1, forward strand.
GGTCGCTTCGAAAACTCCCCTTCCCGCCGGTCCCCGATTTCACCTATAATGCCTCCTAGAGGTGACGACATGAAGCGCAAGGAATTCCTGGGACTCGCCGGCGCCGCCGCGGCCGGCTCGTTGGTGACCTTCCGTCCGGCTCTGGCGCAAGCCTTGGCTGGCGGCGGCAAGACGACACTCTCCGTCAAGATCATGGACCTCAAGCTCCAATACGCCTGGGGCCTGTCGCGGGGGACTTGGACGACCCGCCGGAACGCGTTCGTCAAGATCGAGCGGGACGGCGTCTACGGCCTGGGCGAGGCCGCGCCCATCGCCCGCTACGACGAAACCGCCGAAGGCGCCGCGGCGTTCTTCGAAAAGGCCCGCCCTGTCCTGGAGCGGGACCTGTGGGAGTATGCCGTCCGCTGGAACGAGCTAGAGACCCTGGCCCCCACGGAACACGCCGCCAAGGCGGCCCTGGACATGGCCTTGCTCGATTGGGTCGGGAAGAAGCTCCAGGTCCCGGTCTGGAAGCTGCTGGGCCTGAACAAGGCCGGCGCTCTGAAGACCACCTATTCCATCGGCATCGACGAGGTCCCGGTCATGCAGGAGAAGATCCGGGCTTATCCCGACTTTAGCGTTTACAAGATCAAGGTCGGCACCAAGGACGACCGCAAGATCATCGAGGGCATCCGGGCCGTGACGTCCAAGCCCCTCCGGGTCGACGCCAACGAGGGCTGGAAGACGAAAGAGGAGGCCCTGGAGAATATCAATTGGATGGCCGGCATGGGGATCGAATACATTGAACAGCCCATGCCCGCCGACAGGATCGAGGATTTCGCCTGGCTCAAGCAGCGCTCCAAGCTCCCGCTCTACGCCGACGAGAGCCTGATGAAGGCCTCCGACATCCCCCGCATCGCCCCCTACTTCGACGGCCTCAACATCAAGCTCATGAAGTGCGGCGGCATTCAGGAGGCCGTGCGCATGGTGGCCATGGCCCGGGCCCTGGGTCTCAAGCTGATGATCGGCTGCATGGTCGAGACCTCGCTGGCCATCTCGGCCGCCGCGGCCCTCACGCCGCTCTTCGACCACGCCGACCTCGACGGCAACCTGCTGTCCGCGACCGACCCCTTCAAGGGCGTAAAGACGGTCAAGGACCAGCTGGTGCTTAACGACAGGCCGGGTCTGGGGGTCGAGGGCGAGATCTTCTAGCCGGCCGTCTCAGAGGCCCCGCAAGGCAACGGCCACGGGCCGGCGCACGGCCCGGACGGCCGGGGGAACGCCTCCGACGAGGCCCATCAGCAGGGCGAAGCCGAGGCCCCGCAGGAGCAGGCCCGGCGTGATGCGGAAAGCGAAGGCGAGGTGCGAGAACGTCTGCCAGTTGATCGTCCCCGTCGTGAATCCGTTCATCGGCAGGACGGCCAGGCAGCCGAGGACCCCCCCGATCAGGGCGATGAAGAGCGATTCGACGATGAAGGACGACACGACGGCCCCACTCCCGAATCCGAGGGCCCTCATCGTGGCGATCTCGCGGGATCTTTCGGCGACGGCTGAGTACATCGTGTTCAGGGCGGCGAAAACCGCGCCGACGCCCATCACCAGGGCGATGAGGAAACCCAGGACGCGGATGAGATCCGTCAGGGTCCGCGACTGGGCCCGGTAGTAGTCGGTTTCCCGATCCACCTGGACGGACAGCCGCGGGTCGGACGTGAGCGCATCCTTGAAGCGGGCCAGGGCCGACGGAGATTCGAGGCGCACGGTCACCGACTGGAAGATGTTGGTCGGCCGCTTGTAGATCTCGTTGAGGACGTTGGCGTCGCACCACACCTCGGAATCGAATGCGCTGCCGCCGGCGTCGAAGACCCCGACCACCTTCCAGGTGCCGCCGCCGAAGCGGACGGTCCCGCCGAGGACAAAGCCCTCGTAGGACTTGATGGCGTTCGACCCGAGGATCAGCTCGGCCAGCCCCGGCTGGAAGAACCGTCCGGCCGTGATGCGGACGTTGGAGCGGACGTCCAGGACCCGCGGCGAAACGCCGCGCACTTGGACGTTGGCCTCCGTATCCGTCCGGGCCAGGGGAAAGGCCGCGATGACGACGACCTCGCCCGAAGCGAGCGGCCCCCGCGCGTCACGGGCGACCCCGGCCGCGTCCTCGATCGTTCGCATCTCCTCGAGGGCGATGGCGCTGACCATCTCCGAATCGGCGCCGGCCCGGCGGACGATGGCGTTTCCGGGTGATCCGGAGGCGATGAGCGTGGCCTGGAAGCCTTGGGCCAGGGCCAGCATGGCCACGAAGACGCCCACGGTTCCGGCGACGCCGAGGACGGCCACGATGGCCGAGGACCAGCGCTGGACGACGCTCCGAACGTTGTAGACGACCGGGATGGCCATGTCAGATCCTCCTCAGCGCGTCCACGACCCTGAGCCTCATCGCGCCGATCGCCGGCAGGAGGCCTGCGGCGGCCCCCACGGCGATCGCTAGGACGAAGCCGGCCGCGAAGGTGAGCGGCGAAACGTAGAGCACGCCGAGCATCGGCAGGGCGCGGGACAGGCGGGGAATGACAAGCTTGGCCAGGGCCAGGCCGATGAACCCTCCCTGCCCGGCGATGAGGACGGCCTCGGCCAGGATGAGCCCCAGGACGCGGCGGTCCGAGAAACCGACCGTCTTCAGGACGGCCAGCTCGCCGGACCGCTCCCGGACGGCGATGGCCATGGTGTTCCCAGTGACCAGGAGGAGGGTGAAGAAGACGACGGATCCGATGGTCATGATCAGCAGCTCGACGTTCCCCATCTGCTTGGCGAAGGAGGCCGCGAACGATTTTTCGGTCTGGGTCCGGGTCTCGAAGGGTGAATTCTCGAAGAGCGCGTCGATGGCCTTGGTGACCTGGACGGCGTCGTCGGGATTGCCGACCTTGACGACGTAATAGCCGACGGTGCCCTTTCCGTACGCGCGCCGCTCCTCCAGGTAATCGGCCCTGAAGAACATGCCGCTGGTGTCCGCCTCGGGACGGTTGCCGTCGTAGACGCCGACCACGTTGAACTCCCAGTTGCCGGTCCAGATCGTTCCGCGAAGCGGGAGCCGGTCGCCGACCTTGAAGCCGAACCGCTTGGCCAGAGCGCGCCCGACCAGGCACGCCTGGCGGTCCTTCATGAACGCGTCCCGCCCCTCCGGGGAGACGACATTATCGGCATAGACGTCGAACCAGGTGTCCTTGTCGACCGCGAACTGGGGGAAGAAATTGCGCTCGTCCTGATAGACGCCGCCGAACCAGGAGGCGTAGGTAACGGCCGCAACGCCCGGGACCTTCAAGAGCCGGTCCCGGTAGGAGAGGGGGAGGGGCAGGATGAGGGAGACCCGGTTGATCACGGCCAGCCGGTTGGCCCCCGCGGCGTCGGCGCCGCCCCGAAACCCCATCCGGACCGCCGCCAGGAGCCCGAAAAGAAAGAGAGCGACCGCGAACGAGCCGATCGCGAGGGTCGTCCGGACCTTTTTCCGCCGGAGGTTGGCCCAGACCAGTCTAAAGGACTTCATGTCCCGGCTCCGGCCTTGGCCGCCTCCATGAGGACGCCCTTGTCGAGGTGGAGGACGAACCGGGCCCGCTCCGCAGCCCGGGGATCGTGGCTGACCATCAGGACCGTCTTGCCATGCTCCCTCACCAGGCGGTCGATGATCTCCATGATCTCGTCGGCGTTCTTACGGTCGAGGTCGCCCGTGGGTTCGTCGCACAGGAGGAAGGTCGGGTCCGCGACGAAGGCCCGGGCGATGGCCACACGCTGCTCCTGTCCGCCGGACAGTTGCCGGGGAAAATGCCCCATGCGATCGGTGAGCCCGACGACCGCGAGGGCGGTCTCGACGTGCTTCCGGCGCTCGGCCTTCGAAAGCTTGGTCAGGAGAAGGGGCAGCTCCACGTTCTGAAAAGCAGTCAGGACGGGAATGAGATTGTAGAGCTGGAATATGAAACCGACGTGACGCGCCCGCCATGAGGTCAGGCTTCCGGCGGACAACTTCGTGATCTCGTCACCTGCGACCGTGATGCTCCCCGACGTGGGCAGGTCGAGCCCGCCGAGCAGGTTGAGGAGCGTCGTCTTGCCGGACCCGCTGGGACCCATGAAGGCCACGAAATCGCCCGCGTCGACGTCCAGGTTCAGACCCTGAAGGACATGGATCTCCTCGGTGCCGCGGACGTACTTCTTGTCCAGGTTGCGCACGCGCACAAGGGCGGTGCCGTTCCCTTTCCCGTCGATCCTCACCATCTTGGCCTCCTCCGGCTTATTTGACTTTGATCCGCTGGCCGTCGCGCAGATCGGCGGGCCCTTCGACGACGACCTTGTCGCCGGGCGCGAGCCCGGCCGTGACCTCGACGTCGGCGCCGATCTCGAGGCCCAGCTTGACGGCCCTGCGTTCGACGACGCCGTCCCGCGCCAGGAACACCACCGCCTGTCCGTCCCCCGTGCGGGCTGCCGCTCGCGGGATGAGGGCCCTGGCCGCCTCCCGGCCCGCTGCCTGCTCGCCGGCCAGAAACGATACTTTGACGCCCATGTCCGGAAGGATGCGGGGGTCGAGCTTGTCGAACGCGATACGGACCTTCACCGTGGCCTTCTGGCGGTCGGCCGTGGGAATGATCGTCCGGACGCTGGCCGGGATGCGCCAGTCCGGGTAGGCGTCGAGGACCGCTTCGACGCGCTGCCCCGGGAGGACCCGGGCGATGTAGGATTCATTGACGTCCACCTCGATCTCGATCGAATCCATGTCGACGATCGTGGCGATGCCCGTACGGGTGAACCCCCCGCCGGCCGAGATCGGGGAGACCATCTCCCCCCTCTGGGCGTCCTTGGAAACGACGATCCCGCCGAAAGGCGCGCGGACGATGCAATTATCGACATCCTGCTGGGCCAGGGCGATCTGGGCGTCGGCCGCTCTCACCTGTTCCTCGGCGGCCGTCACTTGGGCCTTCAGGCTTTCGGCGGTCGTGCGGGCCTGATCGAGGGCCTGGGTGCTGGCGAAGCCGTCCGCGGCCAGGCTCTCGTTCCGGCTGAGCTCCCGCTCGGCGTTGGCGAGATTGATCTTGAGGCTGGCGATGAGGGAGGCGGTCGCGTCCCTCTGTGTCCGGGCGGCCTGCAGCCGCCGCTGCGCGTCTGCGTCGTCGAGCCTAGCGAGGAGCTGTCCCTCGGTGACGGCCATTCCTTCGTCGACATAAACGTCCACGACCCTGGCCGTGATCTTGGCCGCGACCGTGGCCCGACGGCGCGGCGTGATGTAGCCGCTGGCATTCAGGAGGGAGACGGTCCCCGGATCACCCGCCGGGCGCGCCTCGGCGATCGTGACGACCGCGGCTCGGCTTCGAAAAGCCAAAAACGCCGCGGCCGCAAGGATGATCACGGCCCCGCCGGCGATCGTCCGTCTGGCCCTCCGCCCGGACCCGGCCGGCCGGACGCGCTCGTCGATCTTCAGTCCTGAAAGGTCCGGGCGCGAAGAAGGGGGTTGTTCGCTCATTCCCGCTAACCCTCCTCCCGAGTCTCTTTGGGCACGGACCAGACGGGCCGTTGCCGGATTTATCAGATGTATGATAGGGGAACGCCCGATCCTCGTCAAATCCCGCGACGCACAAAAGTCGAGGATTTAGCAAGAGGAACGGATGTCGACGGGAGGCCCCGCGCGGGCCCTTTGTCCGGCCTGCCCAGGCAGGGATCAGGAGGACTTGCCGGCTTCGATGACCAGCTTCTGCCCGACGGCAAGGATGTCGGAGGAGAGGCCGTTGGCCGCCTTGATCTTCTCCACGGTCGTCTTGTAGGATTTGGCGATCTGGAAGAGACTTTCGCCGTTCTTGACAATGTGGGTCACGGTCTCGCCCGGCTTCGCCGCCGGGGGCGCCGCGGCCGCCGGCGATTCGACCCCGCCCCGCGAGGGGACGCGCAGGACCTGGCCAGGCCGGATGATGTTGCTATTGAGCCCGTTAAGGCGCTTGAGGGCGTTGACCGAGGTCCGGTAGCGGTTGGCGATGGCACCCAGGGTGTCGCCGCTGCGAACGGTGTGGCGGTCCGTGACCACGTCGGGCGGGATGTACTGGGGCAGCGTGGCGATGCAAGCCAGGCACTTTTCCCCATAGCCGGCAGGCACCCGGAGGTCGTAAGCGTAGTTGGGGGTCGAGTCGTGCCGCAGCTCGGAATTGAGGCTGACGAGGAGCGCCGCGTCCAGCCCGAGATTCTGGGACAGCGTCGCCAGCTTGACCGCGGCATTGACCTGGATCGAATCGGATTGGACCGGCGGGTCGGGCGTGGGGAGATCGAAGCCGTACTTGCGCGGATCGCTGACGATGAGAAGCGTCGCGATGAAGCGCGGCACATGCCGCGCCGTTTCGAACGGCAGGTTGGCGAAGATATCCCAGAAGCTGTCGAAATAATCGACCTTCTGGGCCCGGATGACCCTCTGGACCTGGGCTTCGCCGCAGTTGTAGGCGGCGATGGCCGTCGTCCAGTCGCCGAACATGTCGTGGAGCTCGATCATGTACTGGATGGCCGCCCTGGTGGCCTTGACCGGGTCCATGCGCTCGTCGACGTACTTGTCCTGCTTGAGGCCGTAGCGATAGCCCGTCGAGCGGATAAACTGCCACATGCCCAGGGCCCGGGCCCGCGACAGGGCCCTCGGTCGGAAGGCGCTCTCGATGAGCGGGATCCAGGCGAGCTGTTCCGGCAGGTGTTCCCGGCGCAGCTCCTGGAGGATCATGTCCCGGTACTGGCCGGACCGCTTATAGGATTCTTCGAACGCCTTTCGCTCGACAGTCTGGAAAGACTTGATCTCCCTCGCGACCCACTGGTTCTCGATGAGCGGGATGGAACCGTTGACCGACGAGGCCAGGGTGGTCCGGGATAGAGAGATCTTCTGGATGCGCTGGGCGATGAGGAGGCGCAGGTCCATCTTCTCCTGGAGAAGGGGGGAGTCGGCCGGGACGGACATTTTCAGGAGCAGGCCGTAGGCCTCGTCGAGCTTGATCAAAGCCCTTTCCATGTCCTGCCGCTCGATGGCCGCCAGGGCCTCCTCGTAAGCCGTGAAGGCGTCCTCGAGGAGGGCGGCGGCATCCTTGTCCGTCGCCTCGTCCTTGGCCGCCGCGGCCTGGGCCGCTTCCTGGTCCTCGCGGGCTTGGCGGGCGGTCTCCTCGACCGCCTGGGCCGGCTTGTCGACCTTGGGCTTGGCCGTCTCGACGGTCGGGGCGGGGGGAACCGGCTTGGGGGTCGTCCTGGCCGGCTTAGGAGACGAGGAACAGGCCGCCAGCAGGAAGACGATCAGGGTGATAAGGGTCCAAGTGAGGGTAGTGTGTCGTTGGGAATTCATTTCAAAACCGATTTATACCACATCGGCCGGGAACCGTCAACAGGAGGTTGATCGGGGCGGCTCTCAGCCGGCCTGCCGGTGCCAATTCCAGGCCGATCGGACGATCGTCTCAAGCGACGACAGGCCGGGCTTCCAGCCGAGGACTCTTCCGGCCTTCGCCTTGGACGCGAGGAGCACGGCCACATCGCCCTGGCGCCTCGGGCCGAGGTCATAGGGGACCGGGCGTCCCGTCACCTTCTCGGCGGTTCGGATGACGTCGAGGACAGAATGGCCGATCTCCGTGCCCAGATTGATGACGTCACCAGGACCGCCCGCGAGGAGCGACTTCAGCGCCAGGACATGGGCCGCGGCGAGGTCCGTGACATGGATGTAGTCCCGGAGGGCCGTTCCGTCGGGGGTCGGGAAATCCCCGCCGAAGACCTGGAGGCGCGGCTTCTTCCCCAGCACTCCGAGGAGGATGTTGGGGATGAGGTGGGTCTCGGGATCATGGCATTCGCCCGCCGTCCCGTCGAGCGCCGCCCCCGCGGCATTGAAATAGCGGAGCGAGATCGAGCGCAGGCCGTGGGCCCGCTCGTAGTCCCGGAGGATGTCCTCGACCATGAGCTTGGCCCGGCCGTAGGGGTTGGCCGGCCGCGTCGGGTGGCTCTCGGGAATGGGGGTTTCCAAGGGCTCGCCGTAGACGGCCGCCGTCGAGGAGAAGATGAGGGCCTTCGTCCCGGCCTCGAGCATGGCGTCGAGGAGGTTGAGGCTCGTCTCGAGGTTGTGGGTGTAGTACTTCCGGGGGTTGACGTAAGATTCGCCGACCTGGATGAGCGAAGCGAAGTGCAGGACGGCCCCGATCTCGTGCTCTTGGAAGATCCGACGCAGGGCCTCCCGGTCTCGCAGGTCGGCGTTGAGTGAGGGGGTGTCGCCGATGAGCTCCAGCCGGCCGCTCGAGAAGTTGTCTAGGACGAGGACTTCGAAGCCCTCCCGGACAAGCTCTTTGACCGTGTGCGAGCCGATGTACCCGGCGCCGCCGGCGACGAGGATGGTCATGGGGTCGTCCTCTTGATCAGGCGCCGGGCCCGCGCCAGGCCTTCGGCCTTGGTTTCGAAGGCGTTGTCGAGCTGAGCCTGGTAGATCTTCTTGAGGAGGCGGCCCATCTCCGGACCGGGAGGGACGCCGAGCTTGATGAGGTCCCGGCCCATGACCAGGGGTTTGATCGTCTCCCGGTTGACCCGGAGCTCTTCGAACTTCTTGACGAGCCAGCGGGCCTGGGGGTCGAGGCCGTGGACGAGTCGGGACCGGCGGCCGGCCCGGTCGGCCGCGTCGAGGAGGACGACGAGATCGATCTCGCCCTGGACTTCGGCGGCCAGGCGGTTGAAGGCCTTCTTCGTGACTTCTTCGCGGTTCGTCCAGAGCTCGCCGGCCCGGTGGTGGGTTCGGATGAGCAGGGGGACCATGCGGCCGATGTTGGTGCCGCTCCAGGTCTGGACCTTGAACCGGACCAGGACGCGGCGGGCCGCGCGCTCGCTCTGGACATCGTGGCCGGCCGAGGTCAGGGTCATGCGGCCGCGCTTGAATTCCCAGCGCGTCGTCGTCGCCTTGCCCAGGTCGTGATAGAGAGCGGCCAGCAGCAGGGCCAGCCGCTTCGGGACGGGCAGCCCGGCCGTCCGGGCCAGGGCCGCGGCCTGGTCGACACTGAGCTTGGTATGGGCCCAGACCGTGTGATGGCCGAAGGCGTCTTTTTCGGGGTGGAAAAGCGCGTCCTGGATGACCTGGGTCAGGGCCTGGAGCTCGGGGAACCACTGTTCGAGGATGCCGAGGCGAAACATCTCCTCGAGGCCGACCGACGGCCGGCCGGAGTCGAGGAGCATCTTGAACATCTCATCGTTGACCCTCTCGACGCTGAGACCGGACAGGTCGACCGATCGGGCCGCGGGGTAGATGGCCGGATCGACCTTGAAACCCAGGACCGAAGCGAACCGGGCCACCCGGATGATGCGCAGGGGGTCGTCGGGGAAGGCCGCGGGGTTGGTCAGGCGGATGCGCTTTGCCAGCGTGTCCTTGCGGCCCTCGAAGGGGTCGATGAGGCTGCCGTCCTTGAGGCGGAGGGCCATGCTGTTGGTTCGGAAATCCCGGCGCTCGAGGTCCTTTTCGATGGGTAGGTCGGGGTCCGCGGCGACGACGATGTCCTTGTGGCTCCGCGCGCCTTCGGCCCCGGCGCGGTCGACCCGCGGCAGCGCGATGTCGTAGGTCCGGCCGCCCCGGGTGAATTTGATGATGCCGAAGCTCCGCCCGACGAGGTCGACGCGGCCGTGCTTCTCGAGCTTGCCGACGATCGCTTTGAGGGGGTGTCGGGCGACGAGAAGATCGACCTCGGAGGAAGGGCGCCCGAGGATGAGGTCGCGGACGAAGCCGCCGACCGCGTAGACGTCGCCGCCGAAGAGCCGGACGAAGAGCGGCCGGTCTGGGAAATCGAAGGACAGCCTGGTCATTCTGCGGCCGGGAATTTCTCCAGGACCTCCTTGACGGCGTCCTTGTGGACCATGAACATCAGGCATTTCAAGCGGAGGTAATCGTCCTGGTAAAAAAAGTACCCCTTGACCTTGCCCCACCAGGCGTTCTCCCAGGAATCCTTGATCAGGAACCAATTCCCCTTGCCCGACTCGAGGTAGCCGACGCAGTGGACGGCGTGGTCGTCGGTCGACGAGCCGTTGGCGAAGCGGTACTCCCGGCTGGACTGGTCGATATAGGCCGGGGGAATGTCGAACGTGGGCACCATGGCCACGTCGCTCTCGCCGAGATAGCCCGGCTCGGAGAAATCGACCGCCAGGGTCGCGGTGTAGCCCTTGCGCAAGGCCCGCAGGAGGGCCAGGGAGAATTCATAGAGAGGCAGATTCCGGAATTCGCGGCTGTGCCAGTAATTATCGGGGACCTTGTATTCGCCCTGCGTGTAAAAGGGAAGATACATGAAGCTGACGAAGGAGACGTAGTCGTCCGGCTGGAGCCCCAAGGAGGAGAGGTATTCGAGCGGCGTCAGGGACCGGCCGTCGACGTCGATGCGGTCCGGCGGGCGGCCCAGGTGCCGGTCGAGAATGGCCCGCACGCCGGCCAGGCCGGGGGCCTCATCCCAGGCGTTCTTGGCCGCCAGGCCGGTGAGATAATCCCGGAGCTCGCGGAAAAGGAGCCCGTGGTCGTGGGCGGTCTGGCCGTCGAGGAGACCGGGGTAATCGGTCTCGCGAACGAGCCCGTACTGCTTGATCCGGGCCATGGCCGAATTGGGCTCGGAGCCCTGACCGAGGAACGAATTCCCTTTCTCGAGGAGGAAGCGGCGGGCCTTTTCGACGTATTCCCAATAGACCGTGTGCATCTCGGAGAGTTTGACCACGGGCTTTCCCTGGCGTCTCAGCTCGGATTCGAGAAGGGAGGTCGCCGCGAACGACCAGCAGGTGCCGGTCTTGCCCTGCATGGCGGGCGGCAGGTGGAAGAGCTGGGTGAACTCGAGAGGGTCGGTCGGATGAGTGAACCCTGTCAGGTCGGCGGCGAGAAAGGTCGAGTCCTTGCTTTCCGGGGTTTCGCGGGTGTAGAGGGCCTGGTCGTGCTTGGGCTGTCCCGGAGCGGTTCCGGCCTGGCCTGGCTCCTTCTTGCCGCACGAAAGAAAAAGCCCTAAAACGACCATCAGAGCGAGGCCGAATACGGCGGATCGGCGCCTGTTCATGACTGTCCCTCCTCCCCGAGATTCATGCCTGGGCATGGACCCCCATTATAGGATTCGGGCACCGCAACTGCAATGGCGGGAAAATGGGGACGTTTCCGTTTTTTAAAATAATGCATTTTCTAGAAAAACAGAAACGTCCCCATTTTCCGATCCTTGTCAGGCGGGGCCGTTTTAGGTATCCTGTAGGGACGACATGAACGCCCACAGACGCTCGACAGGACTGGCGCTCGGCGCGGCCAGCCTGGCGTTTTTTCTGGCCGGATCCGCCGCCGCCCCGGCCGCCTCCCGGCCGTCCGCCGGAGCGAAGGACGAGGTTTCCCTAGCGCTCAGGGAGAAGGTCATCAAGAACCTGAGCTCCTCGGGCCTTGTCCTGGCCTTCCACGTCGCCGTCGTCAATCCCGCCCCCGCGCCGCGCCAGCTCGTCCGCTACCGGTACCGGGTCAGGATCGACCAGAAGGAATACATCAACACGGCCGTCGCGTTGGCGGAGCCCCTGGTCGTGCCTCCGGGCGGCGAAACGCTCATTGCCCTTCCGGTCAAGATCACCTATGACCTGCTGCGGCAGGCCTTAGGGCCCATCGAGGGGCAGGCCCTCTGCGACATCGTCGGCGACATGTACTTCCTGAACGAACGGAACAAAGAGCAGAAAGCGTCCTTCGCGTTCAGCGGGGAATTTCCCATCTTCAAAGACCCCGAGGTCGACCTGCTGCCGCTCGATGTCCTCGACCTGACGGTGGGCGGGGCCGACGTCGTCTTCCATCCCCGCTTCAGGAACGCCAACGGCTACGAACTCATCGTCGACGCGATCGATTTCGAGCTTTCGTTCAGCGGCCATTCCGTCCTCACGGGATCCATCCCGGAGGACAAGAGCCTTCCCCGGACAGGCGAAAAGACCTTCTCCATCCCCTTCCTGGTCGATTTCTTCGAGGCCGGGGAAGATGTCCGCGCCGGCTTTGCCAAGGACGAGTTTCCCGGCAAGTTCACCGGCCGGATCAAGATCGCCTCGGTCTGGGGCCCGCTCGTCATCGGCTTCGATACGAACCAGGCTCTGCGTCTCTCGAAGAAGTCCTGACAAGCGGACAAAAAAAAGGGCCAGCGGACGGCTGGCCCCGTCATCTTGAACGGACGCTCTTGGTTTTAGAACCAGTAGCTGATCCCGGCGGTCAGGGTGAGTCCGCCGAGTTCCAAGTCGTCGAATCCCTCGAACATCCCGTTAAGCCGGCCCTTGGCCGAATGATAGCGGGCCTCGGCCTCGATCGTGGCCCGGTACCCGATGGGGAACTGGAGGCCTCCGAAGGCATGCCAGCCGAACGCGGTACCGTTCTCTTGACTGAAGACGGGCTCGACGGGATAGATGTCGACGTCACCCAGGGGGTCGGGATAGATCGTGGGGACCGTAAAGTTGACCATGTCGCCGAACATGCGGACGCCGTAGAAGACCAGGCTGGCGCCGCCTCCGACAAAGGGGATGATCTTGGCCCTCCGGCCGAACGGCAGGAACTTCAAAGAGAGATCGACCGGGGTGATGCTCACGCGCAAGGAGTGGACGATGTCGCTGCCCTCATAGAACTCGAAGGGGAAGGCGAAATCGCCCTCAGTGATGGTGTTGGCGACCCAGTCCAAGTAGTAGCCGACACTGCTTTTGTTGTAGGCGTCCGCGCTCAAGGCCAGGCTGATGTTCTTGGTCAGGAAATGGTCATAGCCGATGCCGACCATCCCGCCTCGATAGTCCTTCGGGATGAAGCTCATCTGGCTGAACTCGATCGCCAAGAGGCTGTCGGGGTGGGTATTCAGATAGGAGTCCGTTAGAGTTTTGGGCCAAAAATAGCCCAGCCTCAGCGAGATCGAGTCGGAGAAGGCCAGGGACGGGATAAGTATGAGCAATCCCAGGGCCAGGATGGTTATCTTTTTCATTTCGTTCCTCCTGTTCAACCGACATTATAGCAAAAAATATGCCAGGCGGGTCCGGGTTTCCAACAGAGGAGGGGCTCCCTGAGGATGTGCCTAAAACAGGTCAGGTGTCCTCAAATCAACGAACGGCCGGCCTGTTTGACTTTTGGACAGGGGCCGGTTACCATCCCGGACGGGGAGGAGACCGGAATTGATCGAAACGCGCACGGTCCGTCTCCGCAAGAGAGCGGCGGTCATGCCCAGGGTCAAGGACGTCGCCGCGGCCCTGCTCTCGGGAGCCGTCGCGGCTTACCCTACGGAAACGTCCTACGCCCTCGGCGCGGCGGCCTTTTCTAAAAAAGGGGTGGACAGGATCTTCCGGTTGAAGAAGCGGGATCCTTCGAAGCCTCTGTCTTTTATGGTCTCGGACATGGACATGATCACGGAAGTGGTGTCCTCGCTGCCCCCGGCCTTCTCGGTGCTGACCGCGGAGTTCTGGCCGGGTCCGCTGACCCTCATTCTCCCCGCCGCGGCGGGCCTGCCGGAGCGTCTTCTCGGGCCGGGCCGGACGATCGCCCTGCGGATCCCGCCTCTGGCCTGGCTGCGTTCGCTCGTCCGGGAGATGAGCGAACCCCTGACCGCGACGAGCGCCAACCTGTCGGGCGGGAGGGGAGTCGTCGATCCGGTCGAAGTGAAGGCCCTTTTTGGCGGCCAGGTCGATCTCCTCATCGACGGCGGTCCGGCCCCGGGCGGTCCGCCATCGACGATCGTCGATCTCTCCGGCGACCGGCCTCGGATCCTCCGGGAGGGCTCGATCCCCGCGGCCAGGATCAAGAAGGTCCTGCGCGAGCTTACTTGACGATCGCCCCGGCCTGGATGTCCCGGTCGAAGAAGGGGATGACGGCCTTGTTGTCGGGGGTGATGGCCGCGAGCAGCATGGCCTGGGATTCGATGCCGCGGATGACCGCGGGCTTCAGGTTGACGATGACGATGAGCTTCCGGCCGACGAGCTCCTCGGGCGTGTAGGTCTCAGCCACCCCGGCGATCATCTGCCGCTGCTCCGTGCCGATATCGATCTTGAGCTTCAGGATCTTGGTCGCGCCCGGCACACGCTCGGCTTCGAGGATCTGGGCGACCCTGAGGTCCATTCTCCTGAACTCGTCGTAGGTGATGATATCCATGATGTTCGCTCCCTTTATGATCGGTTCGGGCCCTGCGGCCGGGGCGGCGGCGGGTGGGCCGGCCTCCTCGCCCAGGAAATCTTTCAGCGCCACCCGCGGAAAGAGCGCTTGCGGCATCCCGACCTTCCGGCCGGGGCCGAAGCCGCCGAAATCGAGCGCCTCCCAGAGCACGTCCGCGGGTTTCTTCGTCTCGCCGAGAAAGCCCCAGACCTTTTCGACCGACCGGGGCATGACGGGATAGACAAGATAGCTCGCGCCCCGGATGGCCGCCGCGGCTTGGAGGAGCACCCGCGCCAGCCGGGGCCGGCGGCTCGCGTCCTTGGCCATGATCCAGGGTTCGTTGTCCGCGAGATACTTGTTGACCATGCCGATGTAGGCCCAGATCTCCTCGAGGGCCTTGTTGAGCGTGCAGGCCTCGTAGAGATCGAAGACGCGGCCCTTGAGCTCCTCGAAATCCGTCCGCACCTTCGCGTCCTCCGCGGTCTCCGAGGCGGGGTCGTCGATCGCGCCGCCGAAGTAGTTGCCGATCATCGTCAGCGTCCGCTGGACGAGATTGCCGAAGTCGTTGGCCAGGTCGGAGTTGACCCGGTGGAGGAAGCCCTCGTGGGAGAAATTGCCGTCCTGGCCGATGGGGATCTCGCGGAGGAGGAAGTAGCGCAGGGGGTCCGGCCCGAAGACCTTCAGCAGGACGTGCGGATCGAGGACGTTGCCCTTGGACTTGGACATCTTGGTATCGTCCTTGAGCCACCAGCCGTGGCCGAAGACCGTTCGCGGCAGCGGCAGGCCCGCGGCCATCAGGAAGGCCGGCCAGTAGACGGCGTGGAATCTGAGGATGTCCTTGCCGACGAGTTGGACGTCGGCGGGCCAGAACTTCTCGTAGCGGGCCATGTTCCAGTCGTAGCCGATGGCCGTGACGTAGTTGAAGAGGGCGTCGAACCAGACGTAGATCGTATGCTTCGGATCGCCCGGAACGGGGATGCCCCACTTGACCGTGGTCCGGGTGATGCTCAGGTCCTTGAGCCCGCCCCGGACGAAGCTCGCCACCTCGTTCAGGCGGCTCTGCGGCCGGACGAACTCGGGATGGTCCTCGTAGAGCTTCAGGAGCCTGTCCTGGTAGGCGGAAAGCCGGAAAAAGTAGGTCTCCTCGGAGACGAGCGAGGCCTTTTTGCCGCAGTCGGGGCAGGTCTTGCAGGATTCGGCGTCGAGCGGCACGTCGTCAGACAGGAAATTCTCGTCGGAGACGCAATACCAGCCCTTGTACTCGCCCTTGTAGATGTCCCCCTTGTCGAGCAGGATCTTGAAGAGTTTCTGGACGCCCTTCTCGTGGAAGTCCATGGTCGTCCGGACGAAGAAATCGTGCGAGATGTCGAGGGCCTTCCAGAGGTCCTGGGCCCGCCCGACGACCGCATCGGCCAGGGCCTTGGGCGTCAGACCCTTCTCGGCCGCGGCCTTCTCGATTTTCTGGCCGTGTTCGTCGGTCCCCGTCAGGAAAAAGACGTCCTGGCCGGCGAGCCTGTGGAAACGGGCCAGGGTGTCGGCGATGATCGTCGTGTAGGCGTGACCGATGTGGGGCACGTCGTTGACATAGTAGATCGGCGTTGTGACGAAAAACGTTTTCTTAGAGTTCGTTGACATTGATGGGTCCTCCCCGGATGAGCATCATGGCCTCGGCCCGCGTCGCCGGGTTCTTGCGGAACGAGCCGCGGACGGCCGAGGTGATCGTGATCGACTTGGGCTTTTTCGCCCCGCGCATCGACATGCACATGTGCTCGGCTTCGATCACGACCATGACGCCCAGGGGCTCGAGGTGCTTGTCGAGCAGGTCGGCGATCTGCTTCGTCAACCGCTCCTGGACCTGCAGCCGCCTGGACAGGGCCTCTACGACCCGGGCGATCTTGCTCAGACCGACGATCCGCCCGGCCTTCGGAATATAGGCCACGTGGGCCACTCCCGCGAAGGGCAGGAGGTGGTGCTCGCACATCGAATAGAGAGGGATGTTCTTGATAAGGACCATTTCGTCGTGCTTCTCGTCCTCGATGACGCGAAGGTTCTTGGTCGCTTCGCGCTCCGAGCCGCCGAGGATCTCGGCCAGCATGCGGGCCACGCGGCGGGGTGTCGCCTTGATGCCCGGCCGGCGGACGTCTTCGCCGACGCCCTCGAGGACCAGCGTGATGCCTTTCTCGATTCTCTTGATGTCCATGGTGGTCCCTCCGCCCGCGCCGCTAGCTCTTCTTATGGAACTCGCAGACGGCCTGGTGGGCGATCTCCTTGAGAGGCGTTCCCGTCTTGCGGGCCGCCTTGAGCAGGTCCTCGTATTCCGGCTGGACGTTGATCGTCCGCCCCTCCAGGAAGGCCAGCTTGAGGCCGATCTTCTCGCCGCGGACCCTGATGGTTCGGAACTCGCGCTCGAGGACGCGGCGACCGACCGGATAGAAGCGGACCCCGATCGAGGTCGTCTCCCTGAACACGGCTTCGATCAGGGCGTCCATATGGGCGCCTTCGACGAGGAGCGAGAGCTTCGTCCCAAGGCGGTTCTTCTTCATGACGACGGGGGAGAGGGTGGCGTCCAGCGCGCCTTCCTCGAAGGCCCGCTCGAGGAAGTGGGCCAGGAGCTGCGGTGAGGCGTCGTCGATGGTCGCCTCGACGATGTAGACGGCCTTCGTCTCGTCGAAGGCCGCCGCGTCTCCGTAGTAGACCCTGAGGATGTTGGGGATCTCGGGGAATTCCTTGGTCCCAGCGCCGCGGCCGATCTTCTCGTAGACGAGCTCGGGCAGTTTCATGAACCGCTTGGCCAGGGCCGCGACGATGGCCGCGCCCGTCGGTGTCACGAGCTCCGATTCGACCCAGGCGGCGTAAACCGGCGCCTGCCGCAGGAGCTCGGCCACGGCCGGAGGGGGAACCGCGAGCCGGCCGTGGGAGGTCTCGACCCAGCCGGAGCCGACGTTGAGAGGAGAGCAATAGACCTCGCCCACGCCCAGCTCGTCGAGGAGGAGAGCGGTCCCGACGACGTCGACGAGGGCGTCATCGGCCCCGGCCTCGTGCAGGTGCGCTTCCTTGAACCTTCGTCCGTGGACTTTGGCCTCGGCCTCGAACAGCCGCTTGAAGATGGTGAGGGCCAGGTCCTTGACCGCCGGGGCGAAGCGGCTCTTGGCGATGATGCGCTCGACGTCGGCGAAGGCGCGCTCGATATGCTCATGACCCTTGATCTCGACGTCGACTTTGACGGCGGCAAAGCCCCCGCGGCGGACTCTGTGGACCGCGATCGCTACGGGCAGGCGGAGTGCCGCCATCCTGTCCTTGAAAAGGGCCGGATCGACACCCAGGTCGAGGAGTGCGCCGAGGCACATATCCCCGCTAACCCCCGACGAGGCATCGAGATAGACGTACTTCATAGTTTCCTTAGAATATCGTTTTCCCCTGAAAAAAGCAAAGACGCCAGGAGGCGGGGGGTTGCCCCTTCGCCGCCAAAGCACTGTTCAGAGTTAACCCCGGACAACCGGAAACCCGCGGGGCGGGGGTTGACTCCCCCTCACGGAAAAAGGTATATGAAGCCGAGGAGGATTCATGGCCGGGACCAAAAAAACCCAACCACCGCGTGCGACGATCGGCATCCTGGGCGGAACGGGCCTCTACGAGATCGACGGATTCCGGAACAAGAAAGAAGTCCGCCTCCGCACGCCCTTCGGCGACCCGTCCTGCGCCTATATCGTCGGGACGCTTGAAGGCCGCCGTGTGGCTTTCCTGGCCCGTCACAGCAAGGGCCATCGGCTCCTCCCGGCCGAGGTCAACTACCGTGCTAACATATTCGGCTTCAAGAAGTTGGGAGTCGAGAGCCTGATCTCGGTCAACTCCGTCGGCTCGCTCCGTGAGGACATTTACCCGCGGGACATCGTCCTCCCGGACCAGTTCTTCGACCGGACCCAACGGCCGAACACGTTCTTCGGCGGCGGGATCGTCGCCCATGTCAGCCTGGGCCAGCCGGTCTGTCCGTCTCTCGCGAAAACCCTATATGATACGGCCGTCGGACTGGGGCTGAGGGCCCATCGCGGCGGGACCTATATCTGCATCGACGGACCGGCCTTTTCCACGAAGGCCGAGTCGCTGGCCTACAGGACCTGGGGCTGCGACGTCATCGGCATGACGAGCGCCACCGAAGCCAAGCTGTGCCGCGAGGCAGAGATCTGCTACGCGACCTTGAGTCTGGCCACGGACTACGACGTCTGGCGCGAGACCGAGGAACCCGTCTCCGTCGAGCTCATCCTCAAGAACCTGTCTTATAACATCGCCAACGCCAAGGCCGTCATCAAGAAGGCCCTGGCGGCGATGGGGAAGGGGGAAGCGCCGGACTGCGACTGCGGCGCCGGGCTCAAGAACACGATCGTCACCGCCCCGTCCGCCATTCCGGTCGCGACCCGGAAAAAGCTGGGGCTCCTCGTCGACAAATACCTGCGCTAGGCTCGAGGGAACTTCATGAGTCTCGTTATCGTCGGTTCGGTCGCCTTCGACACCATCCGGACGCCTTGGGGCGACCGGGAGAAGATCGTGGGAGGATCGGGGACCTATGGCTC
The DNA here is from genome assembly GCA_017883305.1 of Candidatus Aminicenantota bacterium. Lineage (GTDB taxonomy): Bacteria > Acidobacteriota > Aminicenantia > Aminicenantales > Saccharicenantaceae > RBG-16-66-30. The sequence goes on from JADGNU010000001.1 coordinate 61,333, forward strand.
GCTGGCGGCGAGCTATTTTACCCATCCGCGCGTCGTCGGTGTCGTCGGCCGGGATTTCCCGCGCAAGACCCTGGCTTTTCTCCGCTCGCGCGGCATCGACCTCGCGGGCCTCAAGGTCAAGGCGGGGAAGACCTTCCATTGGGAAGGGAAGTACGAGGACGATCCGAACCGGCGGACGACCTTGCGGACCGAGCTCAACGTCTTCGCCGACTTTCGGCCCGAGGTGCCCGCATCGTACCGCGGCTCGCGCATTGTCTATCTGGCCAACCTCAACCCGGAGCACCACCCGTTCGTCCTGAAGCAGTTCCGCAAGCCGGCCCTCGTCGCCATGGACACGATCCGGCTCTGGATCGATACCAAGCGCGAAGCCCTGCTCGAGGAGCTCGGCCGGGTCGACATCTTCTTCGCCAATGACGAGGAGGCCCGGCTGATCACCGGAGAGATGAACCTCGTCAGCGCCGGCAAGGCTCTCGTCGCGCTGGGCCCGTCGCTCGTCCTCCTCAAGAAGGGCGAGCATGGCGCGCTTGTTTTTGGGCGCGATTTCGTCTTCGGCGTCCCGGCGCACCCCTGCGAGCATGTCATCGACCCGACCGGGGCGGGGGACAGCTTCGCCGGGGGTTTTTTAGGCTATCTCGACAAAACGCGGAGCCTCACCGGCCGGGACGTCCACCGCGCCGCGGTCTACGGCAGCGTCATGGCCTCGTTCGCCATCGAGGATTTCGGGATCGGGCGGTTCCTGTCGCTCGACCGGGACCTCGTCGAAGCCCGGTTCCGGCAGTTCCGCAAGATGACCGCGTTCTAGATTCTCAGACACGTTCCGTTCCCGGAACGCCGGGCATGGTCAGGGAGGAAGCACATGGCAGACATCAAGCCGCCCATGGAACCTTTCCGCATCAAGATGATCGAGCCTTTGCGCGCGGTCACGCGCCGCGAGAGGGAGTCGCTGCTCAAGCAGTCGGGGCTCAACGTCTTCGGCATTCCGGCCGAAAAGGTCACCATCGACCTCTTGACCGATTCCGGCACATCGGCCATGAGCGACGACCAGTGGGCCGGCATCATGACCGGCGACGAGTCCTACGCCGGGGCGCGCAACTTCTATCACCTCGAAGAATCCGTCCGCTCGATCTTCGGCTTCAGCCACGTCATCCCCACGCATCAGGGACGGGCGGCGGAACGGATCCTCTTCGGCGCGATCGTTAAGAAGGGGGACAGCGTCCCCAGCAACATCCACTTCGACACGACTCGGGCCAACATCGAGGTCCTCGAGGCCCGGGCCGAGGACCTGGCCGCCGATGCGGCCTACGACCCCGATTCGGATGAACCGTTCAAGGGCGACATGGACGTTGCCAAGCTGAAGAAGTTCATCGACAAGCGGGGCAAGGACAAGATCCCCCTGGTCATGATGACGGTGACGAACAACAGCGGCGGGGGCCAGCCCGTCTCCCTGAAGAACATCAAGGAGACGAGCGAGGTCTGCGCCCATTACGGCATCCCCTTCTTTTTCGACGCCTGCCGCTTCGCCGAGAACGCCTGGTTCATCAAGAAGCGCGAAAAGGCCTACGCCAAGAAGAGCGTCCTCGAGATCGCGCAAGAGATGTTCTCGTATGCCGACGGGGCGACGATGAGCGGCAAGAAGGACGCCCTGGTCAACATCGGCGGCTTCGTCACCCTCGACGACGACGCCCTGGCGGATAAGGTCAAGAACCTGCTCATTCTCGGCGAGGGGTTCACGACCTACGGCGGCCTGGCCGGCCGCGACCTTGAAGCTATGGCCCGGGGCCTGAAGGAGGTGCTCGACGAGGACTATCTCGACCACCGGATCGCCCAGGTGGCCTATCTCGGCGGTCTCCTCGACCAGGCCGGCGTGCCCGTCCTCAAGCCCTTCGGAGGCCACGCCGTCTACCTTCTGGCCGACCGGTTCCTGCCCCACATCCGCCGGGCGCAGTATCCCGGCTGGGCCCTGACCGTCGCCCTCTACAGGGACTATGGCATCCGGGCCGTCGAAATCGGCGGGGTCATGTTCGGGCACAAGACGGGCAAGGGGAAGGAAGAGGTCTTTCCGGAGCTCGAGATGGTTCGGCTGGCCATCCCGCGGCGCGTCTATACCGCATCCCATCTCCGCTACGTCGCCGACTCATTGATCGAGCTCTACAAGAACCGCGACAAGGTCAAGGGGCTGCGCATCGTCCGCGAATCGCCGTTCCTGCGGCACTTCACCGCCCGGCTCGAAGAAGTCTAGGCCTTTTAGAAAGAGGCCGTGAGGACCAGCCGCAGGCCGCCGTGGGGCCCGGGGCCGAAGCCGACGTCGATTCTTTCGCGCGGCATGTCTTCATCAGCCAGGAAATTCCTGTAGGCCCTCTCTTCGCGGCTTTTGTGAAGGAATTGAAAGGCCGCCAGCGCTCCCGGGATCAAGACCGATTGAGCCTCCGAGGATCTGGCGAGGGATCTGGCGAGCGTATAAGCCGCAAGAGCCGACAAGATCCCGCCGAAAACATAGCGCTTGGCCTTTCCCGAGCGGGCTAGAGAAGCCAACGCGTCCCGACTCGCCCGCTCTCTTTCCACGCTGTCGGACAGGCTCTTGACGACTTCGTATCGCCTTTCCGGACCGTTGGCGATGAGCAGAACACCGACGCCCCCCACCATGGCCGTTGCCCCTCCACTCAAGAGGGCGATTCCGCCCAGGGCTTCAAAAAAACCCTCAAAGCCGTCCGAGTCATCGACCCCGGCTATGATCACAATGCCGCCGGCCAGCATGGCTGCGCCGGCGCCGAGGCAGACATAGCCGAGGGACCTGGCCCTCTTGGCATCGAGGGCCAGCTCGAGCAGGTATCGCTCCGCGCGGGACGTCGGTTCTTGTTCGGCGACCAAGGAGAATGGCGGAGATTTCGGTTCCCCGTCTGCCCCCCCGAGCATCGGAGAGATCAGCAACCCGACCATGATGACCGCAAAGGTTTTCATTTTTTCCTCCCCCAAGCCAGCTCGCCTGGCTGGACATCCCGGCCCGGTCAGATAATAGCTCCAGGCAGAGGGGAGTTGTCAAAGATTTGTGAAGAGATTGTCAAGGTTTCTAAAATGGGGACGCTTCTATTTTTATAAAAGATGCGAATTTTTTAAAACAGAAACGTCCCCATTTTTCCTTCAGATCTTGATCTGCGGGGACGGCTCGCAGGTGAGGTCGAGGCTGCCGACTCCGGCGTCGATATCGACGTCGATCGTGATGGGGCTCTGGCCGTAGGCGTCGTTGACATAGGCGCCGGCCCGCTTGGTCAAGCCGCGGGCGTTGATCGAGCCCAGACCGCCGTCGACCTTGACCCGGACGCCGACTTCGGCGGGCAGGGCCAGCTTGGCGCTGCCGACGCCGCCGTCGATCTTGACCCGAAAGCCCGCCGCGTGCGGGCCCCGGAGATCGAGGTTCACTTCGCCCACGCCCATGTCGATCTCGACCCGTTCGAGCTTGAGCCCCCTGAGATCGAGATCGCTATGGCCGGCTCCGAGGTCGATTCTGAGATCGATCGGGACGGCCTGTCCCAGGATGAGGTCCCAGCGGTTTCGGGAGGAGCCGAAGTTGATCCCGTGGCGGCGGGCGTGGCGGACGTCCAAAACGCCCTTTTCTCCGAGCAGGCGATAGTTGACCTCGGGACGGTTGCGCTCGCGGTTGAACTCGAACGAGGCCTCGAGCAGGGCCGCCTGTTCAGCCGCCCGGAGCCGCAGCTCCCCGGCCCCCATGTGCAGGCCGACCTCGGCCCGGGTCGCCCCTTCGAGGGCGACCGTTTTCGTATCCGTCATCCTGTTCCGGGGTTCATCGCAGGCGGCGGCGAGCCCGAGCAGCAGCAGGATCGCGCCGGCGGTTTTGATTCGCGTCATGGACATGGGGAAGCCTCCCTTGGTGAGATCATTCCGACATCCCTATATACGAGAGCGCTGGGGCGCAGGTTCCCTCTCAGGGAGTCCGGATCTTCTTGGCCGGCAGGTTCTGTCCCCCCTGGTGGAGCACGAGCCCGGTCGCCCGGCCCTCGGCGTCAAGGACGAAATCGATCTGGGCGTCGACGACCTTGAGGAAGAACCGCGTCTCCGATTCCGGGAAGAGCTCGACCTCGGACTGGGCGGTGGCCTGGGAAATGAGCTTTCCGCCCCGCCGGAGGATGGTGATGATGAATTCAGGCGCCAGCTCGTAATCGCCGGTCAGGCGGTCGTAGAGCTTCGGGTCGACGGCAGCCTCTTTGCGCGGGGCGGGCAGGGGCTTATCGGTTTTCGTCAGAACCTGGGCCGGCCCGATGCGGGACTTGATCCGCAGGCCGGTCACGCGTCCTGCGGAGTCTTTGACGAACATGAATCGGGCCGGGTTGTCCTTGAGGAAGAATTCCGTTGCCGAAGCCGGAGTGAACTCGTCCTTCGAGCCGCCCTGCTGTTGAGCGAAGAGCTTATCGCCCTCGCGGCTGACGTAGAACTCTCGCTTCCGTTCGTTCGTGTAGACGCCGGCGAACGCGTCGAGGTCCCGGGCCGCGAGCCTGATGGCCTTCCGTTCCGGCTCGGTGAGGCCGAGCGCAAGCCAGGCGAT
>JADGNU010000192.1 GCA_017883305.1 Candidatus Aminicenantota bacterium
ACATCCGTTTCGAGAAAGGCCGCTATTGGATCCACGAGCTGGCGCTCAGAAGATTCTTCCTGGACGAATATCTGTCCCGCGTTGCCTAAGCGCCCCCGACGGCGCGCCCCCGATCAGCAGACCGTGACGACGAGCCCCGTGCGGCTCATCGAGTAATCGAAGAAGCGGGCGTTGCCGTTCGGCGGTCTCTTTTCGAGCATCCCCCTGACCGCGACGGCGTCCTCCGGCGACCCGCACACGATCAGAAGGAACCCGCCGCCGCCCGCGCCGAGAAGCTTGGACCCGAGAACGTGGGGCCGGATCGACTCGCGGAGCCTCTTGATCATCGGCGTCGAATGGTCAGGGTCGAGGTCCACGTTGAGCTGCCAGGCGAGATCGATGAGCTCGCCGAATTTCCCCATGTCTCTCATGGCCATCGCCTCGGCCATGAGCGGGGGGAAGGCATGGAGCCGCCGCAGCGTTTCCATCGCCCTCCGGTCTCTGTCGAGATAGCGCCCGACGACCTCGTGCAGGATGTTCTTTGCCAGACGCCGCAGGCCTGTGTAGTAAAGGAGGGTCCGGCCGCCGTTCGTCGCCGGGTCGAGAAGATCGGCCGGGACGAAGTGGATGCGCGGGTCGGGGACGAGGCCCTTGTCCGCCTCGATCATCTTTACGCCTTCGACCACCCCCCCGATCTGGTCCTGCCAGCCGCCTCCGGTCGTCAGCTCCTGCTCGAGCTTGAGGACCGAATGGAAGAGCTCGCGCGACGTGAGCGGGCGTCCGACCAACCTGCCGATGATCGACAGCAGAACAGCTCCCATGATGCTCGATGTCCCTAGCCCGCTGCCGCTCGGGATGGCCGCGAGCGTCGTCAGCTCGATCCCGCCCCCGAAACGGCGGAGCATCGCGTCGAGAGAACGAACGCCGGGCGGCCAGGCGGCCGCATCCGGCGCGAACCCGGCCAGGGCCAGCGCGGCCTTGGCCAGGGCGAACTGGCTCCCGGGCTTACGATAATCCAGGAGCCCCTCCAAGGTCCTGACGACCACGCGCGTGCTATGATCGATGGAGTTGATGCGGATCTCGGGCTTTTCGATGACCCGGGCGTAAGCCTGAATGGGAGCTTGACCGTTGAGGTTGACGGCCGCGTTGATGACGCAGCCGCCCCGCTCGAGCGAGTAGGGGGGCGTATCGGTCCAGCCGCCGCCGAGGTCGAGCCTGGCTGGAGCCCGGCCCCAGACGATCTCGTCGCTGCGAAGAACGTTCTTCGGAGGGGCGGGGACGGCACTCCCGCGATAAACGATCGTTCGCCCCAGGTGCCTGAACGCGGCTTCCTTCAGCTCGCCCGCCCAGACTTTCGGCCGCGAAGCATGTTCGATGGGCGTCCCCATCTCACGGATCGACTTCTTTTCCGCGACCGTCAAGCCCGATTTGAGCGCTCGCGAGATTTCCCGGCCGAATCCCTTGTCTCCTTCCGCTAGCTTCGATAGGACCGACCCGGAGGTATGGAGGACGCGCGAAAGCCCCAGCGAATCAAGCCCCCGGTGCAGGCGTGCGTCAGCATGGCCCTTGGCCGCTTCCCGTGCCATCGAGACGATCCAATCGGCCCGTCTGTCTGACGGCGCCGTTCTGACCAGGAAGGCCATCTCAGCCGCGGACAGCTCGCCCGCGGGTCCAAAGATCCGAGATAAAGATCCCAGGGCGACGTCACCGCGAATGGCCAGCCTCCTCGAGTGGAAAGCGCCGAGGTCGGCCCGGACGGCCATCTCCTCGAGGCTATATCTTTCGGCCGCGAGCCAACGTGCCTTCTGATCAGGCGTCGCCATTCCGGGCTCGACCAGCCAGAGCCAATCCCGAAATTCGCGAGCAACTTTGACCAAGGGAAAGAACCGGCCCTCCCAGACGGTCTGCTCGCTCATCGAACCCTTGCCCGGCCAGACGTGCTTTGGTCCGACGCCCATCGTCGCGAGCCACTCCGACAGGGACAAGCCGCACAGCCGAGCTCCCTTGTCCGCCGTCAAGTGAAAGGCGTCCTCGGTCGAATAGGCGCGAACAAACCAGCCTCGACTCCCCGCGCGGCCTTTCCCTTCTAGAATGTCGAGACATCCCCCTCGAGGCAGGGCCAGTGGAGCGTCGACGTCCAAACCCACCACGACATTTTCACCGGCAAGTGTCAGGGGCGCGTCAATGCGGCAGCCCTCGATCCAGGCGTTCTTGCCTTGAACGGCGCCCGCGCCGTGAATTCGGGAATTGATGACGATGCCCGGCCCCTTGGCGGGCTCGGCCGTCTCGGAATCGACAATACTCCGGCCGCTGTCGATCAAGTCGCGAAGGGTGCCGAAGTGCAGGAACCGGAATCGAGGCACCACATGGACCTGGAAGGGGAGGCGTCTCAAGCCGCGATAGATCGTCCGGAGAACGTCGTCTCTGACGGCCGATCCGGCCTCCCTGACCTGTTCGACGTAGCTGCCGGGCCGTACATCGCTGCCGAGCGCACAGCAGATCTCCCGATATACATCTAGGCCCGTGTCTTCGATCGTATCGGCGACCGGCCCTCCCAACCGGAGCGTGCGCCCCCCGTTCCCGCTGCTGCCGACGCCGCTCAGCTCGAGGAGGCGGACCGCCGCCTCCGGGGCGAAGTTCAGGATGCCGATATCGAGGACCGACTGTCCTTGGGCATTGACCGCTCCGAGCGACGCCTGCTTTGCGGCCGAAGGCTTCTGCAGGAACAGGCGCACCCCTCCGCTCTCTTCACGGCAATAGACCCCGTGGTTCTTGGCCACCTCGGGGCTAACGAAAGCCCCGACGCCGGTGACCCCTTTCTCTGCGAACACGACCGATGCGGCATCGAAATCGAGAAGCACGTCGCCTGAAGCAACGACGACCTGCCCGCATCCGTTCGATGGCCTGGGCAGCCGGAGATAGGTCGGGATCAGACGGTCGAAAAGCGTCGTGCCGAGCGCACCCCCCGCATCTCCAGGAAGGGGCACGAAGATCTTGCCGCACGGCCCATACGGAGGCAGCCGTCTCGAATCCCCGCCGGCGTGGACGATCAGGATCCGGAGCCGGCCGAAGATGCCGGCCCAGGTCGTCGGATCGAGCCGGGTCTCGTTCCCTCGCCTCGAGCCCAACTCACGGATGAGAACGCGGAGAAGGCAATGGATCGTCGACCCGCCCGACCCGACCCGGCGGCCGCCGGGATCGGCAACTACGGAGATCCTCTTTGCTCCCTGAACGAGGCCGAGAGATTCCCGCAGCTTTATCTGATTCTGATAGGCCTCTGCCTGTCGGGCATTTGAAGCGGTGACGATCAGGTAGTCCCAATCGGGGAAAAACGGATTTTCTTTTGTCTCGGACACGACGGCTGTTTGTCCCTCGGTTGTCCCTAGTGAGCCCGACTTTAGCAAAGGGGTTGGGGCAAGTCAAGGCTGGGGAATTGCCGTCAGAATTCTGCCGCTGTCCCCATTATTTTCTTGACATGGATGACAAGGATTGATTAAGATTAAGCAAAATTTGGCTGTCATGGGAACCGGAGATAGGGAGTTTAGGGTGATGGCACTTCTCGTGACCCTGGAGATAAGCCCCTCCCGACCCTCCTCCCGATATCCGTCCGGCTAGTTCGACCCAGGCGAGACGCATCTCGCAAGTGTCTTTGCGGCTTATGGGAGAATCTTTTTTGGCCGCCCTGACGCCCCTCGGCGCCCATCGGCGGTAGCCTAGAAATTCGGGGACATGTCGAAATCGGGTCTCGAAATCGGGGACACGTCGAAATCGGGGACATGTTCGAATTTTCTGAAATTCGTACGTGTCCCCTGATTTCGGCGAATTATTAACATGGCCCGTCTCGCCCGCTCCACCATAATCGGCTACCCCCACCACGTCATCCAGCGGGGGAACCGCGACCAGCCGGTTTTCGAGACCGATGCCGACTATCGCCGTTACCTCGACTGGCTCCTGGAATATACTTCTCGCTACGACGTGGATATCTGGGCCTACTGCCTGATGCCCAACCATGTCCACTTCATCTGCGTCCCCAAAGCAGATGGGGCCCTGGCCCGGACATTCAACGCGACGCACATGCGCTATGCCCACTATTTCAATGGCAAGCGGGCCGTCTCCGGGCAACTCTGGCGGGCCCGCTTCATGTCGTGCGTTCTCGACGAGCCGAGCGTCCATGAAGAGATCCGGTTCGTCGAAACAAATCCCGTTCGCGCTGGGATCGTCTCTCTGGCCGGATCGTACCCGTGGTCGAGTGCCCGGAGCCACGTGACCGGCGAACCCGACCCCGTGCTGACGGACGGACCTTTCCTGCCGAGAGCCACCGATTGGGCCGCCTACCTATCGAGTAGGGGAGACGAGGCCGTTCTCCGCCGCGTTCGCGAACGGCTCAAGACCGGCCGGCCTGCCGGCGACACCAACTTCGTTCGCGGACTCGAGGAGAAGCTCGGCCGACGTCTGGAGGCCCTGCCGCGCGGCCGGCCGAGAAAGACCCTGCCATCAGCAGCCGCAAAACCGACCTCAGGAGGGGGAATCTGATGAAAAAAGCCCTCATCACGGGCATCACCGGCCAAGACGGGTCGTATCTCGCCGAGCTCCTCCTCTCGAAGGGCTATGACGTGCACGGCATAGTCCGAAGGTCCAGTTCGTTCAATCGCAGCCGGATCGATCACCTTTACCAGGATCCCCATTTGCCCGGCACGCGTCTTTTCCTCCATTACGGCGACCTCTCCGATTCAGGCCAGCTCACGGAGATCATCTACAATATTAAGCCCGACGAGATCTTCCACTTGGCCTCGCAAAGCCATGTCCGGGTCAGCTTTGACCTTTCCGAATACACTGGCGATATCACCGGCCTGGGAACGACCCGCCTTCTGGAGGCGGTCAGGAGAAGCGGGATCCCGACGAAGTTTTACCAGGCTTCGAGCAGCGAGATGTTCGGCAGCGCGCCGCCCCCTCAGAACGAGCAAACCCCGTTCAAGCCTCTCAGCCCTTACGCCGCAGCGAAGCTTTATGCCTATTGGATGGTCAGGAACTACCGCGAAGGCTATAACCTCTTCGCCTGCAACGGGATCCTGTTTAACCATGAGTCTCCCCGAAGAGGGGAGACCTTCGTCACCCGAAAGATCACCCGGGGCATCGCCCAGATCCTGGCCGGCAGGGAGAAGCGCCTTTATCTGGGCAATCTGAACGCCAAAAGGGACTGGGGATATGCTCCGGAGTACGTCGAAGCCATGTGGCTGATGCTTCAGCAAGCCAACCCCGATGATTATGTGGTCGGCACAGGGGAATCCCACTCCGTCATGGAATTCCTGGAAGAGGCCTGCAAGTATGTCGGCTTGGATCGCGAGAAGCACGTCGAAATCGACAAGAATTACTTCCGCCCCGTGGAGGTCGATAATCTGAGAGCGGATTGCCGGCTTGCCCGAGAAAAGCTCAACTGGGAGCCTAAGATCTGTTTCCTCGACTTGGTCAAGATCATGATGGACTACGATATGACGAAGGCCGGCCTGCAAAGCCCGGGCGAAGGGATCAGGGCGCTCCAACGGAGCGGCTTCGGCTGGGCTAAGGACTTCTAGAGAGTCATGATCAACCTGAGAGA
>JADGNU010000193.1 GCA_017883305.1 Candidatus Aminicenantota bacterium
TTGGCCCGGGCGTGGCCGAAGACCTGGACCTGGACGAGTCTCGCGGCGACGATGGCCCCCCAGCCGACCAGGACGAATGTCAGGACTTTGACCCGCTTGCGGATATCGGCTTCGTAGAAGGTTCTCATGGGCGGCATTTTAGCGGGCGGCGTCCCGCTTCCCATAGACGATGTCGTCGTCGACGGGCTCGACGAGCCCGAGCTTGTCGCGCGCGATCTGCTCGACCCGGCCGGGGTCGAGGAGACGGGCCTTGTGCACCTTGAGGGCTTCGATCGATTCCTCGAGCTCACGGATCTGCCGGTCGCTTCGGCCGATGTCGAGGCCGAGCTTGACCGATTCCGTCTGGTACCAGACGTAGAAGGTCAGGATGCCGATGACCAGAACGATCACGGCCGCGCCGAGCGCGATCCCCTTGAGGCTCAATTTGCGGCGGACCATCAGACCCTCTCTGCGGCCCGCAGCTTGGCGGACCGGGCCCGGGAATTCGCCGCGACCTCAGCCTCCGAGGCCATGACCGGTTTTTTTGTCAGGACCTCGAGGATAGGGGCGCCCTCGTCGGGGCGGGCCAGGGCGTGAAAGGCCCGCTTGACGATGCGGTCCTCGAGCGAGTGGAAGGAGATGATGACGAAACGGGTCCCCTTCGCCGCCAGGCGGACCGTGCCGTCGATGAACTCCCCGAGGCCTTCGAGCTCGCCGTTGACTTCGATGCGGAGGGCCTGGAATGCTTTCGCCGCGGGATGGATGCGGCCTCTCTGCGGCCGCCACCGATAGATCTGTTCGATCAGGACCCGGAGGTCTCCGGTCGTTTCGAGCCGGCCGAGCTTGCGCAGGTGGACGATCTCCCGGGCCAGGCGGCGGGTCTGGGCGAGCTCGCCGTATTTCGCGAACATCTCGGCCAGCTTCTGTTCCGGATAGGTGTGGAGGATCTTTTCGGCCGTCGTTTTCGTCCTCTGGTCGATGCGCATGTCGAGCGGCCCTTCGTGCATGTAGCTGAAGCCGCGCTCCGGGGAATCCAGCTGGAACGAGGAGATGCCCAGGTCGACGAGGATCCCCCGGACCTTGGCGAAGGGAAGGTCGAGTTTGGCCAGGTCCTTGAAGTCGGCCTGGTAGAGGGTGACTCGCCCGGCGTAGGGCTCGAGCCTGTCCCGGGCGATCTCGAGGGACTGGCCGTCGCGGTCCAGGCCGATCAGGCGGACACGGGGATTCCTCTCCAGAACGGCCAAGGCGTGACCGGCCAGCCCCAGGGTGCAGTCGATGAAGATGCCCTCCCGCCCCACGTCAAGGAATTCGATGACTTCGGTGGGGAGGACTGGAAGGTGTCCGTTCTCCGTCATTCCGGCTTTCCTCGAGGGATGAGGCGGGCGATGCTCTCGAAATCCTCGTCCGAGAGCGGTTTCTCCTCGAGAGTTCCGTCGAGAACGTCCTTGTTCCAGATCTCCAGATGATTGGACAGACCGAGGACCTCGACCTCGTCGTGCAGCTTGGCCTTGTCCCGCAGGGCCTGGCTGATCAGGACGCGGCCCTTGGAGTCGAGCTCATGGCGCGAGCCGTTGCGGTTGACCCGGAGCATGAACTTGCGGACGTCGGGCCGGAGATGGAGGGCGCCTTCGGAGGTGAGATCGGTCATGGCCAGCCACACGCTGAGCGGATAGATCTTGATCGAGTCGTCGGAGAGGGAGGTCACGAAGAGATCTTTGCCGTAAACCTGCTCGATGATCTCACGGAATTTTTCCGGGATTTTGATGCGTCCGCTGGCATCGAGCCGCGCGGTATAGTTGCCGATGAGAACGTTCGCCATCATTGTGCCGTCCCGGTTTGTCCCATTTCTTCCCAAATATATGAGTAAAAACAGGTCTTGTCAAGCAAAAAAAGCCCAAAAAAAGCGGAAAAATGAGGGGCCCTAGGAATGGGTCAAAAAAGGGGGCGCGACACCAGCGATTGCGGCACCGCTCGCGGGGTCGTCCTAGGCCGGCTTCTCCGGCCCTCCGTTCTCGTCGGGAGCGGGCATCGCGGCGATGAGGTCCCGGGCTTTTTCAAGGTCCGATTTTTGGACCAGGACCTTGAACTCGGCCAGGCCGTCGACCGTGAAGGGATAGATCCCCGGGGCCATCCGGCCGCGGATGATGGACACGATGCCGTGGCTTTCGAGGAAGTTTTTGATCAGGTCCGCTTCGAACGGGCCGTAGACGCGGGTGAGCTCGACGAGGTCGGAGTCATCGTCCTGCGGCGGTCGGCGGTCGTCATTTTCAGGCATGGGGAAAAGCCTTTCTTGGATGCGAGATAGTCGTCGAGGATCCGGCGATGGTCGAAGGCGAGCGGCCGCGTCCGGTCACGGGGATCGAAGATGATCGCCGACTTCGCGTCGTCGGCGCCGCGGGGCCGGCCGGTGGCCCGGGCCAGGAAGACCGTCGAGATCGTGTGAAAACGCGGGTCTCGCGACGGGTCGGAGTAGGCGCCGAGCTGCCGGATGAGCTCGACGTCGAGGGATGTCTCCTCGCGAGCCTCCCGGACCGCGGCCGCCTCGAGCGTCTCGCCGTAATCGACGAAGCCGCCGGGCAGGGCCCAGCCGGGGGGCGGGTTCTTGCGCTCGATGAGGACGACGCCGCGGCTCCTGCGGCCGTCCATGATCTCGATGATGATGTCGACCGTAGGGAACGGGTTCCGATACTTCGTGCGGGGCATGGCCGGTTTGACCTTCGAGACCATTGTAGCAAAAATGGGGACAAAAGCGTCCCCATTTTCTGTCCCCAATTCTGCCGGACGTCCTCGAACGGGGACAGTTTCGGGGGGCGTCGCCGGATCTTCAGGCAGGCTCTTTGGCACAAAAAATGCTACTATAATGGATGTCAATCGTTCTCGGATGGGAGATCGGCCATGAAAAACAAAGCAATTCGGAGTGCTATTTTCGGGGCCATCCTCCTCGCCGCCGCGGCCGGGCTGTGGGCGGCAGAAAACTACAAAGTCGCCAACGGCCCGAAGGACTTTTATTTCGGGCACATCAGCTACATAGAACCGACCCCTGGCGGCACGGACCCCGTGGTCCTGCGCGAGGGCGGCGCCGCGCCCGAACGGGGCGTTCTCAACCTGCCCATCGGTCCCGGCGATACGATCCGGACTTCGGGCGACCGGCGCTGCGAGATCCAGTTCGACACGGGGACGATCGTCCGGCTCGATGTTGAGACCGAGGTCCGCATCGAAACCATCCTGGCCCGTAGCTTGAGCAGCGCCGAAGAGCTTTCGGTCCTGACGCTCGGCAAAGGCCGCGTCTATGTCATGTACAAGGAATACGACCGCAAGGAAATGTTCCAGGTGCTGACGCCGAACGCGGCCGTCAAGATGAGACCCAATTCGGTGGCCATGCTCACCGCCGCCGCCGATGGGACGACCGAAGCGCAGGTGAATAATGGCCGGGTCCAGGTGCTCTTCGGGCCGTCCGAGAAGCGGCTCGACGACCGGGCGGTGCGGAAGGGCGAGCGTCTGATCGTCCTCGCCGACCACCAGTTCCAGCAGGCCGCGGCCATCACGGGCACCGCCTTCGAGCTCTGGAACCGGGAGGTCAACGCCCATTTCGACGAGCTCCACGCCGGCCTGACGGCGCTTCCCAAACCGATCCAGAAGCTGCCCGGGGCCGTTTTCTATTTCGCCCAGACCTACGGCAACCACTACGGCGAATGGCTCTGGGACGAGCTCTACGGATATGTCTGGCGCCCCTACATCGACAACGGCGCCTATCCCTGGGGCTGGAGCCCGTACTACTACGGCCGCTGGTCCTACTCCGGCGGGCAGATGTTCTGGGTCCCCCAGGAGCCCTGGGGCTGGATCCCCTATCACCTGGGCGTCTGGCAGTGGGACAAGAAGCTCGGCTGGGTCTGGCTGCCCGGTTCGCTGTTTGCTCCCGCCTGGGCCGACTGGGATTTCTTCTTCGGATATGCCTCCTGGCGGCCGTGGTCGCTCTTCGATTGGATGTACGATAATCCTTATTGGGGCTCCGACTTCGGCTATCTCGGCGATGAATTTGCCTATTTGCCATACTGGAGCGGGGGGCAGACCCCCTCGATAGTGACCCGGAAGGTCATCACCAAGGATGCGCTGAAGCAGCCGTCGACCGGTTCCCTCCCGATTCCCGCCGAGCTCAAGGCCGTCGTCAAGAAAGTGACCTCGGCGTATGAACACGGCGACGCCCGCATCCGGGAAGGCGCGGCCGCCGTGCCCCGCCAGCTGGTTATCGTCGCCAAAGGGGACCTGACGGCCCGGGCGATCAACGAAAAAGCCCTGACCCTCGACCAGGTCGCCACACGGGGATCGCTGCCGACCGGACAGGCGCCGGCGCGAGTCGCCGATCCGCGGCGGGAAGCCGCGCGAGTCTTCCGCGGCATCGACGGCCCAGCCGCCGCACCTCGCAAGATCGCCGCTCCGGACATGAAGCCCATCCAAAGCGGGAACATGACCGCCGTCCCGGTCGGCCCGGCCGGCCGCGCCGACGGTCCCGCGACGTCCCCCGGACGGGCCGTCCCGTCGTCAGTCCGCTTCCGGGATTGGAACCCCGACCTGCGCGTCGCCCGCGAGCTCGGCGTCCACATCGAGTACTCGAGCGTGCGGAACGAGATCCGCTGTCCGGAGCTGAAGCTGACGTCGCGCGACCGGGAGCGGCCCTCGGGCCTGGCGCCGCGGATGACTTCGCACGGGGTCGGCTATGGCCCGGCCGTGTCCGTCGACGGCGGGTCCGTCGGGGGTTCGAGCTCATCGGGTACGGCGAGCGCCTCGCCTTCGGCCTCGACGTCGACGAGAGGATCGTCCGAGAGGACCTCGACGTCTTCGGGAGCCAAGGAAACGAAGGGCAGCGGCGAATCCGGGAAGATTAAAAACTGATACCGGACCCCACGGTCACCGTCCGCAGGATCTCGGGCAGCTGAAGGGCGGTCCGAAGTCTCTCAACCTCTTTCTTGTAATCCTTGAGGAATTCCTTGCGCAGGGGATCGGCCGGCTTGAATTTGTGGCCGAGCGGGTTGACCGGGCTGCCATGGTAATAGATGCGATAGTCGAGGTGGGGGCCCGTCGAGCCGCCCGTCGTCCCGACGTAGCCGACGATGTCGCCACCCTTGAGCACGGCGCCCTTGTGCACCCCCTTGCCGAAGTTCCTGAGGTGAAGGTAGGCCGTGGCGTAGGAGTTCTTATGGGTCATCTTGACGGCGTTGCCGGCCTCGCCGTCCCAGCCCGCGAAAGTCACCTCGCCGTCGGCCGTCGCCTGCACCGGCGTGCCGATGGGAGCGGCGTAGTCGACGCCGGAGTGCGGCCGGTAGATCTTGTAGATCGGGTGGAAGCGGCTCGACGTGAACCGCGAGGTGATCCGCGGCGTCACGAACTTGATCGGCGAGCGGAGGAAATCCTTCCGCCTCGAGCCTCCGGCCTCATCGAAATAATCCGAGACCTTGGTGTCGGGGTAGGTGAAGCGGAAAGCCCGATAGACACGGCCCTCGTTGATGAACTCCGCGGCCAGGATGTCCCGGTAGCCCGCGAACCGGCCGTCGAGGTATCTCTTTTCGACGAAGACGCGGAACGAGTCGCCC
>JADGNU010000194.1 GCA_017883305.1 Candidatus Aminicenantota bacterium
TTCAGTATCCAGCGCATCCTCCAGTTCAAGGGTATCCCCTCGATCGTCCTCCCGATCCGGGTCATCAAAACGGTCAAATAAGAAGGGGTCAAACCTACGGCAGGGAGCGGACCTTTGGAAGCGACCATCAGCACCGCTCCGAAGTGACTCGGAGGAGCGGTGCTGGGAAATATCTGAATGAGTCTGTTCTTCTAAGATATTTATCAGAATCGTGACTTCGAGTGCTCAGCCACGATTCTGCAGGTCGCTCCGGAGACTCCGCTCCCCGCCGTAGGTTTGACCCCTTCTTATTTGACCGTTTTGATGACCCGGATCGGGAGGACGATCGAGGGGATGCCCTTGAACTGGAGGATGCGCTGGATACTGAAGGCCGTCTGGTTGTGCAGGATCCGGGTAAACAGGTTCTCCTCCTCAAACACGAGCTTGCCGACGAAGAAGACGGCCTTATTATACTGGCGCCGAATCTCCTCGCAGCGCTCCTCGACGCCCTCGAGCGTGTCGATGTCGACGGAATGGATGGCCTCGGCATAGAAGCCGAAGTCGTTGGCCATCCGGACGTACTTCTTGAGCTCGTCGGTGATATGACCCTCAAGGTTCCTGACTTCCTCGGCGCCCTTGAAGCTCTGCCAGTCCACGACCCCGATGGAGATGAAGACGAAGTTCTTGAAGTAGTTCGGGAAGATCCGGTGAATGTTGAGGAACGAGTGGATGCCCAGCCCGCCGAAGTTCCGGACGAAGAGAACAGCTGTCGGCGCCGATCCGTCCCGGGCCGGAGGCACGTGCTTACCGGTCATCTGCTGGACCTGGACCATGATGGCGTCCAGCCGCTTCATCATGTCCTTGACCTGGTTATAATGCCGGCGGATCAGGACGCACACGGCGATGAACGCCAGGGTGATGACCAGCGTGATCCAGCCGCCCTCCTTGAACTTGATCGTGATCGTCACCGCCAAGATCGACAGGGACATCAAAAGCCCGACAAAGTTGATGGCGAACTTCTTGCGACGGTGGGGAACCCGCGTCTTCACCCAGTGGATGCACATGCCGAGCTGGGACAGGGAGAAGGTGATGAAGACGTTGATGCTGTACATGATGATGAGGATCTGGACCGACCCCCTCGTGAGGACGAGGATGAGGATCGAGGCCAGGCCCATGAATAGGACGCCGTTCTGGACGACGAGGCGCTCCGAGAGGTGCATCAAGCGGTTGGGCACCCAGGAGTCGATGGCCATGTTCCCCAAGACCCGCGGGCCATCGATGAAGCCCGTCTGTGCGGCCACAAAGAGGATCGCGCCCTCGGAGGCCAGGATGATCCCCAGGAGCCACACCCCGAGCGGAAAGCCGCCGAGCGTCCAGGTCCCGAGGAGCGTTTCGATGAGCGAGGCGTTGAGGGTTTTTCCTGCGATGTGCTGGACATTGGTCAGCAGGTAGCAGATGAGGAGCCCTCCGGCGGTGAAGGACAGGGACGCGGCCATCAGGGCCATGGTCTTCTTCCCCGTTTTCACCTGGGGCGGGCGCAGGATCTGCAGCCCGTTCGAGACAGCCTCGATGCCTGTGTATGTGCCGGCCCCGAGGCTGTAACCCCGCAGCAGGATGAAGGCCATGGCCCCGAAGCCGAGCTGCTGGATGCCCTGCCGCGTTTCCCGAATCGTGTCGACGAACAGGGTCGGCGTCGCCGAGACGTGGGAGAAGATCCCGTAGATGATGAGGCCCACGTGGGAGATGAAGAAGAAGAGGAAGATCGGCGTCAGGATGGTGACGGATTCTTTGACGCCGCGGAGATTGAGCAGGACGAGTCCGAACGTGATCAGCAGGATGAAGGTCAGCTTGTACTGGAAGTAGCCCGGAGGCAGGAAGCTCAGCACGGCTTCGACGCCGCTCGAGATCGAGATGCTGATCGTCAGCATGTAATCGACGACCAGGGCGCAGCCCGAGATGAGCCCGAAGGCCGGCCCGAGGAGCTTGGTGGCCACGACGTAGCCGCCGCCGCCCGTCGGGAAGAGCTCGATGATCTGGGAATAGCTCGCCGAAATGGTGATGACCGTGAGCGCGGTCATGACGGCCAGGTAGAGCGCGAGGTGACGGTGGTCGCCGAGCGACAGGAACGCTTCTTGCGGCCCGTAGTTGGACGAGCTCAGCCCGTCCGCCCCGAGTCCGACCCAGGCGAAGAAGGCGATGAGCGAGAGCCGATGGAAGATCCGCGGGTCGCGGACGTCCTTCTCGCCGCCGAGGATGAGCTTCTTGAACCGGTCCCAGGATGTCATATTCTTCCGTCCGCCCTGGTCGGGCGCGCGGCGCAAGCCATGACCAAAATATATACTGAAAAGCGGCCGGGCTTCAAGGCGGTCATTTGACAGAACCCGAGTCGTGTGTTACTTTTTTTCTCGGATTATCATGAATATCAACATCTTCAAAATCATCGCCGACGCCGATATCGTCGTCCAACTCATCCTTCTCCTCCTGGTCTTCTTCTCTGTTTTCTCCTGGGCGATCATCTTCTTCAAGCTGAGGACTCTCAAGAGCGCCGACCGGCAGTCGGACCGGTTCCTCGAGGCCTTCCGCAGGAGCAAAAGCCTGTCCGAGGTCAACGAGGCCGCCAAGAGGCTCCGCGCGAGCCCTCTCGCCGTCATCTTCCTCGCGGGCAACAAGGAGCTGGCCTACCAGTCGAAGTCGACGGGCGAGGGCGGCTGGACCGGAGAGAAGACTAACAGCCTCAACCGGGCGCTGCTCAAGGCCTCCAACGCCGAGGTCTCGCGGCTCGAGAAGATGATGTTCTTCCTGGCCACGACCGGCAGCGTCTCGCCGTTCATCGGCCTCTTCGGCACGGTCTGGGGCATCATGATCTCGTTCATCCGCATCGGGGCCATGCGCTCGGCCGCCCTCTCGGTCGTGGCCCCTGGCATCGCCGAAGCCCTCGTGGCCACGGCCGTCGGCCTCTTCGCCGCCGT
Source organism: Candidatus Aminicenantota bacterium (assembly GCA_017883305.1). Classification (GTDB taxonomy): domain Bacteria; phylum Acidobacteriota; class Aminicenantia; order Aminicenantales; family Saccharicenantaceae; genus RBG-16-66-30. Next base: position 2,949 of record JADGNU010000194.1, read on the forward strand.
CCCCGCGGTCATCGCCTACAACTACTTTCTCGGCCGGATCAAGGACCTCATCGCCGACATGGAGGACTTCTCCCTCGAATTCCTGAGCATCGCGGAGAGACTCCATGGCTCTTAGCACGCAAGGCCTGCCGTCCGCCTTTTCGCGCCGGCGCCAGCTCGGTACGCACATGTCCGAGATCAACGTCACGCCGTTCATCGACGTCATGCTGGTCCTGCTCGTCATCTTCATGGTCACAGCGCCGATGATGCAGTCGGGCATCGGCATCAACCTGCCCCAGGCGGAGACCGACACCAAGCCCGCCGAGGAAGGCCTGACCCTGACCGTCACCAAGGACCAGTACGTCCACATCGGCGACTCGACGATCAACATCAACCTGCTCGAGCGGCGCCTGACCGAATACTTTGCGAACAAGCCGAAAAAGGTGGTCTATCTCCAAGCCGACAAGGACCTGCCCTACGGCGTCGTCGTCCGTATCATGGACATCACCAAGAAAGCGGGGATCGAGCTCATCGGGATCATCACCGAACCCATCGACGTCAAAGACAAGGGGCGATGACTCCCACGCGCGTAGCCCTGCCAAAGGCGTTCAAGCGGGCGGTCGTCCTGTCGGCCCTGCTCCACGTCGGCCTGTTCGTCCTCATCATCGTCTCGCCGTCCTTCTCGCGCGCCCCCCAAAAGGGTCTCGTCCAGTATGTCAATTTCATGGGCGGCGGGGGCGGCACGGGCGGTAGCGCGAGCGGCGGTGCCGGCGGGACGGTCGTCGCCAAGACCGAATCTCTTCCCGCGCCGAAAAAGCCGGCCCTGCGTGACCTGACCGTCGCCTCCAAGCTCAAGCCCGAGGCCAAGACCACGATGACCCACCCCGTCGACAAGCCGAAGACGTCGAAAAAGACGCCCGAGAAGAGAGCGGCCATCTCCAAGCCCGAACCCGCGGCATCGAGCGCGGCGGCCGCCGTCAACGCCGCCGCGGCCGCGGCCCAGAGCGGCTCCGGCTTCGGCCTGCGCATCGGCACGGGCGGCAGCGGGTCCGGCGGGGGGACCGGGGGCGGGGGCACGGGAAGCGGCGGCGGAGGGGACCCCTTCGGCGTGGCCAACTTCCCTTTCCAGTTCTACCTGCAGATGATCTCGGACAAGATCACGGCCAATTGGTTCCAGTCCCTCGTCGATCCCGGCGTCGGCGGAACGCTGCAGACCGAGGTCTATTTTCGCATTTACAAGAACGGCCAAATCTCCGATGTCCGCGTCAGCACCTCGAGCGGGGTCGAGTCGTTCGACCTCTCCGCCCGCCGGGCGATCGAGGCCTCGAAACCGTTCGCTCCGTTGCCCAATGAATATGACGGACAATATTTGGGAATCACTCTCGTCTTCGAGCATGCCAAATGACCCACACCAAAAAACTCATCGGACTCCTCGTCATCCTGACCGCCGCCGGGGCCTTCGCCCAGCAGGAGGTCGTCCTCAAGATCAGCGAAGGGATGCCCATGATCACGCTGGCCCTGCCCGAGTTCGTCGTCCGCGGCGCGTCGCCCGCGGCCCAGGCGGCCGGTCAGGAGATCCGCCAGGCGCTGTCGGACGACATCAAGTACAGCCGCATCTTCCAGCTCCTGCCCAAGGAGCACTACGGCTATATCAGGCCCCTTGATCTGGACAAGATCTTCTTCAAGGACTGGGACTCGGTCCAGGCCCGGCTCCTCGTCACCGGGGAGGTCAAGGAAGAGAGCGGCCGCATCATCTTTGACGGCAAGATCTGGGACGTCAAGAGCGAGCGCTTCATCATCGGCAAGCGCTACCAGGCCGAGAAGAACGGGCTGCGCCTCGTCGCCCACAAGATGGCCGATGAGCTCCTCAAGCAGCACGGCGAGAAGCCCATCTTTACGACCAAGATCGCCTTCGTCTCCAACCGCGACGGGAACGACGAGATCTACATGATGGACTACGACGGGGCCAACCCGACCCGGATCACCTTCAACAAGATCAAAGACTACATGCCCGCCTGGTCCCCGGACCAGCGAACGATCGCCTTCACCTCCTACCGAGGCGCCACGGCCGGTCTTTACCTGCGCAACATCTATGAGGGCACGGAGACCGCGGTGGCCACGAAGGGCACGAACTACTCGGCGGCCTTCTCGCCCGACGGCAAGAAGCTGGCCTTCTGCTCGACCATGGCCGAGGAGGGCAACGCCGACATCTTCGTCATGGACCTCGAGACGCGCAAGACCAAGCGCCTGACCTACAACGCCGCCATCGAGACTGCGCCGTCCTGGTCGCCGACGGGCCGCGAGATCGCCTTCACGACCGACCGCCTCGGCGCCGGCAATCCCCAGATCTACATCATGGACGCCGAGGGCTCGAACGTGCGCAAGGCCAGCTTCGGCGGCAACTACCACGACGCGCCGGCCTGGGCCCCGACGAGCGAGCGGATCGCCTTCGTCTCCCGGGTCGACAACTCCTTCGACATCTACATCCTCAACCTCCGGACCAACCAGATCTCCAAGATCACCGAGAACAACGTCCGTAACGAGTCGCCGAGCTGGTCGCCCGACGGCCGCCACCTCGTCTTCGCCTCGAACCTCTCGGGATCGATCCAGGTCTACAGCGTCGATTACGACGGGGCCAAC